>DUEH01000153.1 GCA_011192195.1 Chloroflexota bacterium
CGATAGAGTTGGAAGCCGTCCAGTTTGGCGTTGCCGGTGATGATGATGGTTCCCTTGATGTACTCAAACTGACGCGGATAAGTGATAGCCGCCGGGCCGGCAGCCACAGCCCCGGAACAATTATCGTCATATTCATGGGGAGGTTGGGGAATCTCCTGCTCTTTGACCCAATCGTTGGCTACGGGAGGGTAGATTTGGTAAACGCGATCTTCGATGAGTTCCGGCGGGGTGCATCCGGCAACAGCCAGTTTGCCATTATCTTTGTTGATGGCAAAGACCTGATGCACGTTGTCTTTGGCTCCGGGTTCGGTTCCTTCCAGAAATATCTCATAAATGGGGCCTTCGCTGTGTTCGGTGGGCAGCAGGCCGGATACGGCGTCAATGGCCACGTCAACCAATCCGGGCGGTCGCTGCCAGGTTTCTTCGGGCAGGTCTTGATGGTAATAAGTCATTACCTGGTTCCAGACAGGCGCGGCGCCGGAGAGGCCGGTTACGTCTTCCATTGGTTCATTATCGTTATTGCCCACCCATACGGCGGTGGCAAGCTGCGGCGTAAAACCTATAGTCCAGTTGTCTCTGAAGTTATTGGTGGTGCCGGTTTTGGCCGCTACAATGCGATCATCCAGCGTTAGATCGCTGTTGGCGCCAAAAGCGGGAGCGCGGGCGCGGTCATCGGTTAGAATATCGATCATCAAATAGGCCAGAGCCGGATCAATGATCTGCTCGGAAACGGGTTCTGTGTATTCGTAGATGACTTGACCGTCGGCGTCTTCAACGCGCAAGACAGAGACGGGATCAAGATTGCGGTAGCCGGGGCGAATACCGTCTTCCGGCTTGGACTGTCCGGCCATTGTCCCGTTATTGGCAAAAACGCTGAAGGCGTAAGCCATATCCAGCGGCTTCACTTCGCCGCCGCCCAAAGTGAGGGCCAGACCGTAGTAGTCTTCATCCAGCGTGGTGATACCCATTTTATGCGCGTTTCTGATGACGTTCTTCACGCCCGATTTTTCCATTACCCATACCGCCGGGATGTTATAGCTGCGGGCAAAGGCGTTTCGCAAGCGAACCGCGCCGTGATATTTGCGGTCGTAATTTTCTGGCACGTAGGGCGGATTGGGCAGATCGGGAAAAGCCTGTCGCACATCCATAATCATTGTGGCGGCAGTGGCAACGCCCATTTGCAGGGCGGTCATATAGTTGAAAGGCTTGAAAGAGGAGCCGGGTTGGCGACCGGGGTTGGCGGTGCAGACGTTGACGTTGCCATCATTTTCTTCATCCCAGTAGTCAATACTGCCCACCATTGCCAGGATTTCGCCGGTTTTGGGTCTTATTGAAACCACACAGGCGTTGCTGGCGTTGTGTTCGCCTTCTTGTAATTTTTCGATCTGTTCGGCGGCGATTTTTTGCGCTTCGTCATTCAGGTCCAGGTCAAGGGTGGTATAAACTTTTAAGCCGCCGCGATAGATAGTTTGGGGAGGGAACATTTTGAGCAGTTCATCGCGGGCGTAAATGGCAAAATGCGGCGCCACAATATCAAATCGTTCCTGAATGGGCTTGATGTCCAGATTTTCTTCAAAAGCGGCTTTGGCTTCTTCCGGGGTAGCGACGCCCTCTTCTACCATTCGATTGAGGGTAAGTCCCTGACGCTTTTTGGCCTGCTCGTAGTCATCCAGCGGGTTCAGCGCCGGAAATTGAGGGATAGGAGCCAGCATTGTACACTCGGCCAAACTCAGGTCTGCGGCGGGTTTGTCAAAATAGACCTGCGCCGCCGCCTGAATGCCGTAGGCCAGACTGCCGTAGTGGTTGGTGTTGAAATACCACTCTAAAATCTGGTCTTTTTCATACTGACGGGTAATTTCTACCGCCAGAATCAACTCTTTGATCTTGCGCGTGTAGGATTTTTGAGCGCGTTCTTTTTCTTCGATGAGAATATTTTTGATGAGCTGCTGGGTGATGGAACTGCCGCCCTGAATCTGGCCGCCCTGCAAGTTGCTGACAAAAGCGCGGCCCAACCCTTCCACGTCAAAGCCATAGTTGGTGTAAAAGTTTTTGTCTTCCAGCGCCACCACCGCATCAAGGCAATAAGGCGAAATTTCATCAATGGGTACGTAGGCGCGGTCGCCCAGACGCGGGTCAAAGAGTTCGTACAGCACGGTTTGGCCGCTGCGGTCATAAAGTTTAGTGGTCTCAAAATCTTCTTGTTCGGTTTCGATGGCGGTGGGGTCGGGAAGTTCGGCGGCAAAGCTGGCGTAAATTGAAAAAAGGCCGCCGAATCCGGCCAATACAATTAACCCAATAACGGCCACTATCAGCGTCAGTGTTCCAATTGCTATGCCGCCAAAAAAGAGGTGATATTTGGGACGATCTTCTTTTGCCCGCCGACGCCGCCGACGGGTAATCATTACTTTTCTACTTGATCGCATATTGTGATTTACGGTTCCTGTGCAATGTACGGCGCAGGCGATTCGTGAATTTTACCTGCTTCGGCAGTGGCTGTAAAAGATGTATCCTGATGATAAACAAATCGCAATTCGGTTAGTGTGTTCACTTCTGTTAACGCTTCGTAGATGGCGTACAATAGATTATTGTCTTCAATGCGATTGATTTCAGGCAGCAAGCGCATTCCCTCTACGCCAAATTTCAATTTCAGCCCCAAGTTAATGCTTCTTAGCAAACCATGTCGTTGTTCCTGCCGAATACCTTGTTGAATGCCTTGTTGAATGCCTTGTTCAAGCCATTGTTCCACTAAAGTTTTCATTAACGCATCTCCTTCCGGAATTGCCTGACGTATTGCTTTTTGTAAGGTATCATCAGTTACCTTGTTCGTTCCCGCCGATAAATATTGCAGAATTGTCTTTAAATGTCCCAAGGCGGTATCCTGATCTTCAAGGTCTTGCAACAATTCAAGAATATCAATGATTCTATCCCGCAATTCATCGCGCAGAATATATTTTAGCAAGAGTAACCCTATCTGCAAATAAACCTCGCCGATTATTTCTTCGTCGCTGTATTGAGACAGGTCGCATAACCAGTAACGATAGTTTGGAAAATATGGATATATCGCTTCTGACACACCGTCAACCAGTGATACAAGTTCCAGAGGAATACGCCACTTTGTAAGCCCGTGATAGACTACAATCGGGAAAATTGGAAACAACTTATCCTTTTCCGCGCGTTGCTGTTCCCATATTTGCATCATATAGCGCAACAATTGAAACGCCACTTGACGATCTGGATAACTTTTGTGTTCAAATAGCAGATAAATATAACTTTGACCGCCGTCCCGTAAAACAACCTGATATAGAATGTCTGAATGATGGGCGCGTAAATTACGGTCCACAAAGCTATCGCGGGTAATTATCAGCGTGTTCAAATCAAAGAGCGCGGTTATCTCCGACGGCAGGTAGTTTTCCAGAAAGCTTTTGGCAACAGCTTTTTGCGAAAAGACTTCCTTGAAGAAAGCGTCGTGCGGGTTGTTCAGCTGAGACATTTTTTATCCTTGAAGCCTATGCGATAGACTTTTCTACAACCAACAAATGTGAAATGCCAAAAACGCGCAGGGGGGTGCGCTCAAGGGCGCAGGCAGCCCGGCGAAGCAGGTTGCCGGGACCGGGCCAGCGATACACAATGTTATCGTAGCCGGGGTAAATTTGCGTGTGGGAGACGATTTTCACCGGCAGGCCGCTAAAAAGGCTTTGCAGGCCAGAGGTGGTATAGGCTCTAACGTGGGGCGCCAGTTTGTTTCGCCAGATATTGGGCAGGTAATTGATGAGCGGCGTGTTACCAAAATAATACTTGCCGCGCCAGTAATGACCGTGCGTTTCAAAGGGATAAAGACGATTGGGGCAAAAAATGATGGCTCGCCCGCCCGGTTTCAACACGCGAACCATTTCGGCGGCATAACGGGCGTCATCCTGCACGTGTTCAATCACTTCGTGACTTAAAATCAGGTCGAATTGCTCATCCGCGTAAGGCAAGCGCTCGCCGATGGCAACCAGCAGGTTAGGGACGCGGCGGGCAGCTTCCCGCACGCGCTCCGCTTCGATGTCCAGACCGTAGACGTGGGGCGTAAATCCCAATAATGCGCGATTGTACATCCCTACGCCGCAACCGTTGACCAGCACTTTCTTGTCGGGCGCAAGACGGTCTTCGGCGGTAGCCTGTATCATTTTCAAGCGCCGCTCCTGCCCCGCCCGCCATACCAGACTGGGGACACCGCGCTCGTCGGCTTTTGTATACGCTTCTGCCATTGAAAATAATTCTCCAAAAATTCTTAGACGGACGGGAATTTGCCCGTAATGTTTGACACCTTCTTAAACGAATACTATAATTTCTAAAGTCTAAACGCCAGGAAATGAGCAATGAGCCACAAATACGCATGGCCTACTTTCATAACAAGATCGAAAAGGGCGCAATCTTTACCTGACACAAGAACGGTGGGAACACGCGCTGGAACATCCCGGAATGGAAGAAGGGCAACTTGAGCAGGTATTGGAAACGCTACGCACAGGAAACCGTAAACAAGACGCCTACGCCCCGGCGAAATTCAAATATACCAAAGTATTCCGGGATTTACCAATGGATTACACGCACATTGTAGTTGTAGTTAAATTCGCTTGAAAAAAAGAAGCGCCTTACGCAGCCAACAATTTTGTACTCACAGCCTATTTGGTCAGGAAACGGTGGTAAAAATGAAATATATCAATTATGACGCAGAAGGCGATATTCTTTCCCTCACATTTTTAGAAGCGGAGACGCACACAGGTATTGAGCTTTCTGACAATATTGTATTTTATTACAACCCTGAAACTGAAGAATCGCTGGGATTGGTTTTATTGAGTTACCGCGCCCTGTTGCAGGCAAGCGTTCATAAACCGCTTCCGCTTGACGGTTTGGCGCGCGCGCCGAAAAATGTGCAACAGGTAGTTGTTTCTTTGCTGCAACGCGCGCCGGTAACAAATTTTTTGCAGTTGGTAGAAATGCGCAACAAAAAGTTCCCGGCGAGTCGCTTGAGCCAGGTTTTTTCTCCCAGTGCGTTACAGGCAGTTGCGTAACTTTTTATTTTTCCCCCGTATGCAACGCTACGGTGTTCATCATCAACATCCGGTAGCGCGCGTTGCCTAAGCCAACCCTTTCCATTTCAGTTTTCAACTCATCCGGGCGCAAAAAAGCGTCGGCGGAGGCGGGCAGATAGCTGTAGGCGTCTTTCTGCCCGCTGATGATGCCGCCCACAACCGGCACAACTCGATGGAAGTAGAGTTTGAAGAGGCTGCCAAAGAGCGTATCAGCCGGACGAGGAATTTCCAGGATCACCACGCGCCCGCCGGAACGACACACGCGCGTTTGCTCCAGCAGCGCCTGCCGAACATTGACGACGTTGCGCAATAGAAAACCGGAGACTACCGCATCAAAATGCGCATCCGGGAAGGGAAGATACAGGGTATCGGCGGCGCTCCAACGCACCGGCAGACCCTTGTTACGGCTTTGCCCCACCTGCATCATCGGCAGGGTAAAATCAGCGCCCACTGCCAGCGACAGATCAGGATGCAGACGCAGCGCTTCAAAGGCAATGTCGCCGGTTCCGGTGGCAATATCCAGTAAGCGTCCCTGCGACGGCAGGTTAGCGGCTTTGATCACCAGTTTGCGCCAGCGCGCGTCTTGTCCGGCGGTCATTATTTTGTTCATCAAATCGTATCGTTGGGCAATGCGCCCGAACATTTCATTGACATAACTTCGTTTTTCTTCGGCAGAATTAAAGGTCATCATAGCCTGAAGATTACCGCAAAAAAGCATAAAAGTAAAGGATGAAGGCGGAAGGCGGAAGGATGAAGGATGAAAGATATACTCCTCTTGTTACTCCCCTTGTCTCCTTGTCTCCTTGTCCTCTTGTCCTCTTTTCTCAACTTGACTCCCTCTCTTGATTATGATATGGTCTACTCCGTGATATTTCTTGAGTTTTCATAATTTTCAATCATTACAGAAATTTGTAAAACAGGTAAAAAAATGATTAAAATACCCGCATCTTTAGAAGCGCTCCAGAGCATCGCTCAAAACACTATGTCGGCGCATTTGGGCATTGAATTTACCGGCGTTGGCGCCGACTTTGTATCGGCCAAAATGCCGGTTGACCAACGAACCAAACAGCCTTTTGGCATTTTACACGGCGGCGCATCCGTAGCGCTGGCCGAAACGCTGGGGAGTGTGGCTTCGTCGCTGTGCATCGACCTGAACAAAGCCTATCCGGTGGGACTGGAAATCAACGCTAATCATATTCGCTCCGTGAGCGAGGGCTACGTCTACGGAAGCGCCCGCCCGCTACACCTGGGACGCCGCACTCACGTTTGGGATATTCAAATTGTCAATGAAGATAAAAAACTTGTGTGCGTCAGCAGGCTGACGGTGATGATTGTGGCTAAGGGATGAGGCATAAATAACTTATGCATTCTGACGAAGGACGAATGACGAAAGATGAATTGTTTTGCAAGGGAAATTCGTCTTTCGTCTGGCAGCTACGATGAAACGCACAACTTGTTTAATTCTCGTTCCTAAATAAAAATCAGGTAATTCAATGATCGCAATACCCGCCTCAGAGCAAATAACTTCCCTTGACGCATTGAGCAAGCAAAATTTTTCCGGCGCTTTGAGCGCATTTTATCGGGCGGCGGTTGAAACAAAACTCCCTGTAGCATTGTGGCGCGCGCCCAACAGCGCCCAGAAACACGCGCTGGTGGCTTTCGCGGAGAAAGTCAGCCCCCTGCGCATAGATTTCACGCATCAAGTTCCCGGCTTTGCTTTTTCGCCCTTTGTCAATGAGGGCGGACAGGGAACGCTCTTCATTAAGGCTGACCTTCACCTGAGCCAACAAGGGCATCACTTTTACAACTCTCTGCAGCGCAACGGCAATGGAAATCAAAAAACGGCTTATAAACAGCCAGAATTTTTAGCCGCATACCAGGCGTTGCGGCAAAGCGATACGCTTACTTCGACTACGCTCAGCACAGGTACTTCGACTGCGTTCAGCATAAACTCACCTAAAACCTGGCCGGTGGGGCAATCACCCATCGCCAACAAAATGCCCGCCGATGAGACCGCTCGAAAGCAGTTCTGCACTCTGGTCAGCGATGCCATCTCTTATATTCAGACAACGGGCATCAAAAAAATTGTCGCCTCGCGGGTTGCCGAAACTGTTTTGCCGCCAGATTTTAGCCCGGTTGCCGCCTTTGAAGCGCTCTGCCGCCGCTATCCGCGCGCTTTTGTGTCTCTGGTCTCCATTCCCAATGTGGGAACCTGGATTGGCGCCAGCCCTGAACCGTTGCTCAGGTTGCAACCACATCAATTGCAAACCGTTGCGTTGGCCGGTACGCAGGCGTTCAACCCTGACAAGCCGCTTAATGAAACGGTCTGGGGTGACAAGGAACTGGAAGAACAAGCTCTGGTCAGCGATTACATCCGCGAGTTTTTCCAACAACTGGAGTTGCGGCAATTCACAGAAGACGGCCCGCACACCGTTTCGGCGGGCAACGTAGTTCATCTGCAAACTGATTTCAAGGTAGAAATGGAATCGCCGCGCCTGCTGGCCTTAGCCAATCAAGTGCTGCACAGCCTGCACCCCACTTCGGCCGTGTGCGGAATGCCCAAGCAAGAGGCGCTCTCCTTCATTTTGGAAAAAGAAAGCTACAATCGCGCTTTCTACAGCGGCTTTCTGGGACCGCTTCACTTGCAAGACCAATCCAATCTTTTTGTCAATTTGCGCTGTATGCAATTGCAAAACACCGACGCTCTTTTGTACGTGGGCGCGGGCATTACGCAAGATTCTGTCCCCTGCGCGGAATGGGAAGAAACGGTTTTGAAGTCGAAGACGCTGCTTTCGGTACTGGAGAATGAGCGAATAGCGAATGGCGAATTTGCGAATGACAAAACATCAAACTCTGGCTAATATCGCCGAAATCTGCGCGCAGCAGGGAATTAAGCAGGTCATTATCTCGCCCGGCTCTCGCTCTGCGCCGCTAACAACCGCCTTTGCCCGCCATCCCAGGCTGAATAGCCGTGTGGTGATGGATGAACGAGCCGCCGGTTTCATTGCGCTGGGGATAGCCCAGCAGACGCAAAAGCCGGTGGCGCTGCTTTGCACCTCCGGCACGGCGGCGCTTAATTATGGACCCGCCGTTGCCGAAGCTTTTTACCAGCGCATCCCGCTGCTTATTTTTAGCGCCGACAGGCCATCGGAGTGGATTGACCAGCAAGACGGGCAAACTATTCGTCAGTCCAATCTCTACGCTCCCCACATCAGAGGCAGTTTTCAACTGCCGGTAGAAGACCCGCACCCCGACGCCCAATGGCACGCGCAGCGCGTCATTTCAGAAGCCACCCACTGCGCCCAATGGCCGGTTCCCGGCCCTGTTCACATCAACGTGCCGCTACGCGAGCCGCTCTACCCTTCGCCGGGGCAGCGATACCGGGGACAAGCTCAGCAAATCATCCGCCAAAGCGCCCCTCGCGCCACCCTCCCCGCCGCCGATTGGAAGCCCCTGCGCGCTGTCTGGCAAAGCAGCGCCAAAACGCTCATCGTCGCCGGAATGCAGCCGCCACAGCCGGCGCTGCTCAAAACGCTGCATCGTCTGCTGCAAGACCCCTCTGTAACGCTCATCGGCGATTTGATTGCCAACGTTCATCAAGGGGCAGCTTTTAGCGCTCAGCAGCCTGCCCTGAGCTTGCCGAATGGGTCAGCGGTCAGCGGTCAGATTGCTCACTGGGAAATGATTTTGGGGACGAAATCGTCCACCACAAAAGCCGCATTGACGCCCGATTTGCTGATTAGCTTCGGCGGGCCGGTGGTATCCAAAGCGCTGAAACTTTTTCTGCGAAAGTACAAAGCGCAAGAACACTGGCGCATTGACCTCGCCGGTCAGCCGGTTGACACCTACCAAAGCCTCACGCGCGTCATCCCCCTTGAAGCCGCATACTTTTTCAAAAATATGGCGCAAACCGACAAACCGGCGCGCGCGCAACGCAGAAGCTACCAATATCTGTGGCTAAAAATGGAAAAGCAGGCGCAGCGCTCGCTGAACACCTTTTTAAGCGCCGCCCCCTTTGGCGAATTTCAGGCGACGGCGGATATACTATGCGCCCTGCCGGAAGAAAGTCACTTGCAATTGGCAAACAGTATGGCCGTCCGCTACGCGAATATCCTTGGCTTGGCAGGGCGTCAAATTCGCGTCAACAGCAACAGGGGAACCAGCGGCATTGATGGCAGTCTCAGCGCCTCCGTCGGCGCGGCGCTGACAACAAACAGCCTGACCACCCTAATCACCGGCGATCTGGCCTTTTTCTATGATCGCAACGGATTGTGGCATAATCACGTACCGCCCAATTTGCGGATCATCATCCTTAACAACGGCGGCGGCGGCATCTTCAAACTCATTGACGGCCCCGGCAATTTGCCCAACGCAGAATTGGAAGAATATTTTTTCACGCCGCACCCGCTCACCGTCCAAAACACCGCCAGAGACCACAATCTAAGCTACTTCCACGCCGCCACCCGCAGCGAACTTCGGCGCGTCTTGCCGGACTTTTTCGCTCCCGCCGCCAAAGCCGCCATTCTGGAAATCCCCACCGACAGCGAAGTGAACGCGCAGGTCTTTCAGCAATTCAAAGTTCAAAATTAAAAGTTCAAAATTCTTTCATTTTGAACTTCGAATTATTTTCTAACACTCAAGGAGACAATACAAATGACAGATAAATTTCTGTGGAAACCCGTCAAAGAATACCAGGAAATCCGCTTTCAATTTTACGACGGCATTGCCAAAATCAGCATCAACCGCCCTCACGTGCATAACGCCTTCACTCCGCTGACGGTGAAAGAAATGATTGACGCCATGCACTTATGCCGGGAAGACCCCGAAATTCGGGTGATCATTTTCACCGGCGAAGGGGGCAAAGCTTTTTGCAGCGGCGGCGATCAGGGCGCGCGCGGTGTGGGCGGCTACGTGGGAGAAGATAAAGTGCCGCGCCTGAACGTGCTGGATTTACAAAAGATGATTCGCTCCATTCCTAAAGTGGTCATTGCGGCGGTTGCCGGATGGGCCATTGGCGGCGGACACGTGCTGCACGTGGTCTGCGACCTGAGCATTGCCGCCGATAACGCCCGCTTTGGGCAAACCGGTCCCAAAGTGGGCAGTTTTGACGGCGGTTTTGGCGCGTCTTATCTGGCGCGCATTGTGGGGCAAAAAAAGGCCCGCGAAATTTGGTATCTTTGTGAACAGTACGACGCTCAGGAAGCCCTGCAAATGGGCCTGGTGAACAAAGTTGTCCCACTGGATGAACTGGAAGCCACCAGCATCGAGTGGGCGCGTAAGATTATGAAGAACAGCCCGCTGGCTATCAGGATGCTCAAATCCTCTTTCAACGCTGAGTTGGACGGTCAAGCCGGACTTCAGGAGCTGGCCGGCAACGCCACCCTTCTTTACTACTTGAGCGAAGAAGCGCAAGAGGGCAAAAACGCCTTTATGGAAAAACGCAAACCGGATTTTTCCAGGTTTCCGCAATTTCCGTAAGGTAGCTTGTCACTTCGTTATTCCACCTTCGTTGAAGTTGAAGGTAGAGGAATTATGCCTTAGAAAAGCGTCGGTAGTTCGTATCATTGGATGCATCGTGATATAATTAGTTGAAATGAGCGATGATTAATTTGGCTGTCAACAAGGATGATTAGATGTCTGGAAAACTCTGGACGCTTCGTGATCGTTACGGCAACAATATCTATCTGACTGATGAACGATGACAACACATCACCGACCCGCTCAACCATCCCGAAATGTTGGATTATGAAGAAGAATTGAAAGAGACGCTCAGGGTTGGGAAACGCAAGCAAGACCCATTGAATCCCCAAAAGTATCGGTATCCTGAACAGTTTGATAATTATAGGGGTTTTCCAGTAAGATAAAAAACGGTACTTGTGGTACACTATCACCGATAGTGATAATCAGCTAATTATTGAGAGATGAAAAATGTCCACACTTCAAGTTAAAACAGATTTGCCTTTTGATGAATTGCTGAACGCGGTTGAACAATTGAACCTACCTGATTTAGAACAACTGATGTCTCAAGTCATCACTTTGCAAGCGCGTCGTAAAGCGCCCAGTTTGTCAAAAAATGAGTCTGAGTTATTACTAAAAATAAATCAGGGATTGCCACTCAATATTCAAAAGCGCTTTGATGAGTTGGTTGCTAAACGTCAGGCAGAAACACTTACTCCAGATGAGCATCAAGAGTTGCTAAGTTTGACTGACCGGATTGAAAAGTCAGATGCGATGCGAGTGGAGTATATGGCAAAATTAGCGAATTTTCGCGGGATTTCGCTTTCGGCTTTGATGAAAGATTTAGATATTCGTTCTCCTGCTTATGTCTGACAAGCGTGTTACAGCAAGACAAAGAGAAAAAGTAGCAGAACGGGCGCACCACCGTTGTGAATATTGTTGTAGTCAGGTAGATTTTGCTACACAGCCATTTTCAGTGGAACACATTACGCCGCGTAGCCAAGGTGGGAAAACGGAATTGAACAATTTAGCCTTTGCCTGTCCGGGATGCAATGGTCACAAGTATACCAAGACAGAAGGATATGATTTTATAAGTGGCAAATTTGTTCCGTTATACCATCCAAGACTGCAAAAATGGCGCGATCGTTTTCGTTGGAATGATGATTTCACGCTAATGTTGGGCATAACACCAACAGGGCGTGCAACAGCAGAAGCGCTGCGGTTGAATCGTGAAGGGGTACAGAATTTGCGCCGCATATTGTATAAAATGGGTAAGCACCCCCCAATAGAGATGGGGAAAGATAAATAAAGCGTAAGCGTTCAAGGGGCTATATAGCTGACTTAGTAAGTGGTACACCACTATATATTGTGGTTTGAGTACTTGATAAAAGCGCCGCTTGTCATCCAAAATAGCGCTTTTGCCGCATCAACATACTATATGTTGTGAGTGACAAGCTAAAAACCACAATATATTGAAATTACCCCAAACGCTCAATCTTGGTTCTTTTTGATATAGGTTCGTGGCAAAATTAGTTTCAATTGTAACCTTTCACGCGGCGCCCTGGGCGTGGACGTTATCTCCCCCCGATTTATGCTTCCTTTCTCCGTCACATACAAAAAATATACGCTGAACTTCAAAAAGCCTGCCGGAACATCGCGGGGATTTTTGCGTGCCAAATCGGTCTACTTCATCCACCTGACCGATAGGGCTGACCTTGAGTGTATCGGCATCGGTGAGTGCGCTCCCTGGAAAGGCTTGAGCCTTGATGACCGACCCGACTTTGAGGTGCAGTTGGCGCGCGTCTGCCAGCAGCTCAACCGGGGGCAAGCGCCGGAATCGCTGGCTTTGAGCGATTTTCCGGCCATTGCTTTTGGGCTGGAAATGGCCTTGCTCGATTGGCGCGGCGGAGGAAAACGCCGTCTCTTTGAAAACGATTTCAGCTTGGGGAAAAGATCGCTGCCCACGCACGGTCTGATCTGGATGGGCAATTCCAGCAACGCACTGCAACAGGTACAGCGTAAGGTTGAGCAAGGCTTCAC
>DUEH01000154.1 GCA_011192195.1 Chloroflexota bacterium
GACGGCAGACCGCAGACCGCTGTGAAAAATGGCCGATTTAGCGCGTTTTGGCGGTCAACGGTCAGCGGTCGGCGGTCACTGGAGGCTAAATCCGTGTCAAATCGCAGGGGTGTCCGTTAGCGAAATATTTTTAGAAAGATCCGTGAAAATCTGCGCGATAGTTCAAGCACGCTCACCGCAAGTCTGTGTCATCCGTGTTCTATCCAATCTGTGGTTGAGTAGATACGCTCAGCCGGTTACTTTTTCAGCGCTTCCAGTTCGGCTGCGGCTGCGTCCAGTACAGCTTGGTCCACCGTGCCATCGCCATCAATGATCATGTCTTTGAAGACGTTGTCAAATACTTGCTTCACTGCGCCCCAGTCCTGATAGTCAGAGCCGGGAACGCCGGAGACAACGCCGTTTTGCAATACCAGCAAGGCTTTGTTGATCACTTCGTCAAGGGCTTCGTTGCCCAGGAAGGCCAGCGATTCTTCTACGGGCGGAATAAAGCCGCCGGTGCCTTTTGATGCTTTCACCTGCACTTCGGGGCTGGTCATGTATTTAAGGAATTCAACAGCCAGATCGTAGTGAGGCGCGCCGTCTACAATGGCAAAGCCGCTGGAACCGGCGATGGTGCCGATGCCGTTGGGTCCGCTGGGGGCCGGGCCGAGGATAAAGGCGGTCTCGTTAGAGGCGTAGGCCGCGCCGGCGCGGGCGTTGTGGAATACGGACAGCCAGGATTCTTCGCGTTGCAGGGGGTCGGTGCAGTTGTCCACGTTGAAGATGCCAGGGCTGAAAGCGTCATGCATACTGGCGTAAACGCCCCAGGCCTGGGCCGCTTCCGGTGAGTTGATGTCGGGGAATCCGGCGCCGTAAGAGAGCGCCAAACCGCCAAACATATAGACCAGCGATTTCATGGGAATGCCGGTTACGCAGGCTTTCCCTTCGCCTTCGCCGGCTTTGATGGCGTTAGCCCAGGCAGCGTATTGTTCCCAGGTCAGGTTGTCGGTGCTGGCGCCTTCCGGCAAGTAGGGCAGGGCTTTTTTATTGGCCAGCATCAGGTAAACGTCTGCGGCGGTGGGCAGGAAGTATTGCTTGCCGTCTTTGTTTGTGTTAGCCGAGAACGTTTCCATATAGTGGCGATCGGTCCAGTTGGTAACAAAGGGGGTCAGGTCTGCGGCGTAGCCGGCTTCGTGCCACAGTTGCATTTTGCTGTCGTGAATGATGATCACGTCGGTGGTGATGGTGCCGCCTTCTTTTTGCACCTTGACCTGGTCCATAATATCGTCATCGCTCAGAATGTTGAAGTCTACGGTTACGCCGTATTCTGCTTCAAAGGGGGCGATGATCTCGTTGCGAATGAACTCTTGCTCGTTGGGAGGACTCCACAAGCGAGAAGAGAAGACCAGAGTTTGCCCGGCAAAGGCGCTTTTGGCTTCTTCTTGCGCGGCTAAAGCGGCTGATGCGTCTTCGGCGGCGGGGATACATAGTTTTTGCCCCACTTCAATCACGTCAGGGTTGATGATTTTGGCGTAGCTGTCATCCGCCGCGTTGGCGGCGTTGGTGGCGTCAACAATGGCCGGATAGGCAAAGATGTCGCCAAAGTAGCGATCGGCCAGCTTCGAGAGCCAGTCGTTGGCTTGCACCGTGTAGTCATCGGCGCAGGTAGGCGCCTGGGCCATGCTGCCCGTTACCATCAGGCTCAGTACAACAATCAGGGTAAATACAAAAATGATTTTTTTCGACATAGGTCTTAACTCCTTGTTCCTTTCTGAATTTGTTTGGGTTTTAAAACAGTTAGTTGATTCCAGTTTTTTCTTTGGAAGCATCACCTCCTTTAGATATTCGCCTATTCATTCATTTGTCCATTTGCTAAACCACTTGACTGTCGGATGATGAGCGAAGGTTGCAAGATAACTTTTTTCTCAACATCCTCACCGTTCAGGAGCTTAATCAGCATATCACAAACCATTGACCCAATACGATAAATGGGTTGGTGAACAGTTGTCAAGGGCGGGTGGGTATTTTCAGCCCAGGGAATATCGTCAAAGCCGGTAACAGCAATGTCTTTCCCCACAACTAACCCCCGTCCCTGAATTTCGCCCATCGCGCCGATTGCCATCAGGTCATTACAAGCGGCAATAGCTGTTGGCGGGTTGGGGCGGTCCAGCAATTGTTTGGCTGCGCGCCGCCCGGATCGCTGAGTTAAATCTCCTTCAATGATCAGGCTTTCATCAAGATGCAGATTGTGTTCGGCAAAAGCGTCAAACACGCCCTGAGAACGATAATGGGTGAATGTCAAGGTCTGGGGAGAAGTGATGCAGGCAATGCGAGTGTGACCTTGCTCGATGAGGTGGTTGATGATCGCCCGCATCCCCGCGCGGCTATCTTCGTCAACAAAGGGGAAGTCATTGTTTTTTTTAACCCGGCCGAAGACAACAAAGGGGTATTTTTCTTCCAGAAGTAAAGCAATGCGCGGATCGTCCCGTCGCGTTCTGACAACGATAAAGCCATCTACCCGGCGACTGCGGATTTTATTGAGATAAGCGTCAATTTCTTCATCGCCGGGAGCGCGAGTGGAAACAAGCAAATCAAAACCGCGTTTTGTAGCGGCGTTACCAATCCCCGCCAGAAATTCGCTGAAGAAGGGGTCGGAAAAACGCGGGCCAAAGGTAGGCAAAATGATACCCAGCATATCGGCTTGCTGTTTTTGTAACTTTTTGGCAATACTGCTGGGGACATAGCTCATTTCACGGGCCGTTTGCTTAATCAGTTGCCGGGTTTCTTCGCTGACATCGTCATAGTCATTAAGCGCCCGCGAAACGGTAGTGATAGAGCGTCCCACTTGTTCGGCTACATCTTTGATCGTTACAGGCATTAAGCCCCCGAACTGAACCTTCCCCTGATTTTTCTGAGGAGCGTTTCCAAAACGTTTTGGAGACGCCATTAGTATAACTGAAAACGTTTTGGGTGTCAAGCCTGATTTCGGGAAAAGCGGTTGTTTTTTAACCCGGAGTGTGGTATTGTCAGGGCTGGGATTTGGGCGCATATTGGCGGAGTTGTCCTGGCGTTCTCCGCCGCGTTCAACGCTGCGGGAGTGGGTGGCCTCCCTTGTCTGGGGAGCCGGTTTCCTGCTGCTGGATGTATTGCGGCGTCTGGCAATGGCGTTGTCGCCGGCAGAAGACCTGCCTCCTCCACCGGACAAAACGCCCTCCCACCTTGATAGCAGCAAAAACGCCGGTCTTTTACAAAACGCGCTCCGTTTTTTACAGTGGGGCGAAATGCTCTATGCCCGCAAAAAGGTCATTTCGCCCCAAATCGACTTCTCCCACCACAAATTGTTTGCTTTCCTGCTCCACCTTCTGCAATTGCAGAGGCTTGCGCC
>DUEH01000155.1 GCA_011192195.1 Chloroflexota bacterium
ATTATGAACCACTACTCCACACGGACAGAAAGAAACACAGACCTTTTTTTGTTTTTGTCCGTGTTTCTTTCCGTCCGTGTGGAGGTTTAGCCTTGTTATGTTTAACGATTATGTTAATGGAAAACTCCTATTAAACAGAATTGTTTTCCCCCACTTACTGAGGTGACACAATGGATCATGAACATCAGGAAATATTTTGCGATAGTTGACGCCCATTTGTCTCAGACTCTCTACTGCTGAAAGCGCAGATTGATTGTTTAACAAAGTTGATGCAGTATGCGGATTTTCACCTAGGAACAAGTTGAATTTAAGAAGAGGGCAAGGTCTGTTTTTGATTATTTCTCCTCTGTCAACAGCCATTGTCCGCCCAATGAAACAACCCCATATTGTTCTTCTTGAGAGGGGAGAATTCTAAAAGAATACATTCTGCCATGATAATCAAACATCTCCACCATGTGCCGATCAGCTACAGCCAATGATAAGTGGTAGGTTCCCTCCAGTAGAGATAGGCTTGAAACAGTATAACGAACAATGCCCCGCCCTTCAATGGCTGAAATGTCGTATCCGGCGAATTTGGTGTTGGGGCCGGTAATGTGGGTGCCGTCGCTGCGGTGGATACCTATTCCAAAAACGGGCTGTTCAATCTTTTGGGATGCGTAGTAGTGAATTTCGATGGTCAAGGTATCGCCTGTATCAAAAACTTCGCTCTCTTTTCCCTGAGCGTTCAAAAAGCGAAGCTGCTCGATACGAACCTCGCCGGTTCCCCAGCGACTCCCTTCAGTGTTGGCTGCTACGGCGCTACCCTGCTCATAAGAATGTCTCAAATATTGCCTGGCCACCGATTCGGTTGGCCCGTCGGCGATGATACGCCCGCCTTCCATCCAGATGGCGCGCTTACAAATTCTGCGCGCATCTCCCAAATTATGCGAAACCAGCACAATAGTTACGCCCTGTTCCTTGAGGCGGTCAATCCGGTCCAGACATTTGCGCTGAAAATGAGCGTCTCCCACCGCCAGCACTTCGTCAACCAGCAAAATATCGGGGTTGGTGTAAACGGCTATGGAAAAGCCCAGACGCATGAACATCCCCGACGAGTAGTGTTTCACCGGCATGTCCAAAAACGCCTCTAGTTCAGAAAAAGCGATGATGTCATCCAATTTTTGCGTGATTTCCGCCCGACTCAAGCCTAGTACCGATCCGTTCAGGAAAATATTCTCTCGCCCGGTCAGATCAGGGTGGAATCCCGCGCCCAGTTCCAGTAGCGCCCCCACGCGGCCTACAATGTCAATTTGACCGGCATTGGGGTACAGGATGCTGGTTATCAATTTGAGGGTAGTGCTTTTGCCGGTGCCGTTGGGTCCAACCAGGGCCACCGACTCGCCGGCTTCAATCTCAAAGCTAACGTCGTCCAATACCCACATATCTTCCGCCTTTAACCTGTCGTTACGGCGAAAGATATTAACAAAGGCTTCCTGAAAGGAGTCTACGCGTTTTCTATGCGAAGTAAATTTTTTCGAGACTCTATCGAACTTGACGGCTGTACTCACTCTACTCTCTTGGTTTTGAACATGAACATGTTAGATGAAAAATCGATAGCCCGCCCCTCTGACCGTCAACAGGCGTCTGGGGCGACCGGGGTCTTCTTCAATTTTCTGCCGCAGCCAGCGAATGTGAACATCCAGAGTGCGGGTATCGCCCATATAATCCGTTTCCCAGACTTTTTTCATAATCGTTTTGCGGTAAACAATCTTCCCTTCACCGGTTGCCAGGAGCATCAGCAACTCAAACTGTTTGGGCGTTAAATGGTGAGCGCTGCCGCCACGCAATAATGCCTTCTTGTGGGTGTCCAGCGTAATATCGCCCCAACGCAAAAAACGAGTAAGGTGAATTAAACGGTCTATTGCTTCAATAAGTTGTTGAGCGTTGCATGGCGCATACAACCAGGCTTCAACGTCCAAATCACCCGCCGAAGGTTCAGAGGCAATAGCCAAACGGGGAATATCCAGCCCGGTTTCAGCAAGGGTTTGATTTGCTTTACCCAAAGAGAAACCGCCATTTAGCCGGTTGAAAATGACTAAATCAGGCCATTGCTGCGCAATAGCTTCACGCGCAGTCTGAATGCTATGCGCTAATGTAACAATATATCCATTATTGACTAAGGGTTGATAAAGCGACTCAGTGTCCAAAGTCTCATTCTCAACCAGTAGCAGTAAATATTGCACCAACCCTCTCCCTTGAAAACAACCCCCTCCCCAACCCTCTGGTGAAGAAACCGCTTCGCGCCCCGATGTCGGGGGAGGGAGTCGCGTTAGCGGCGGGTGGGGGTAGGCCAAATTTTCATCCGCTATGGTGAAACCAGTTTAATGAAAACTCCTCTGTAAGCGACTTTCAAAACTTACTTGCCGCTGATAGCTGATAGCTGATAGCTGATAGCTGATAGCTGATAGCTATTATACTATCAGATTTCCAGTCTAGCAACAGTAAATTTATTTCCACAGCGGCAACTACGCCGTGAGATATGCCATACAGCACGCAACGATACTCATTTTTGAATAATCGGCAAATATGCTGAAAGCTGGTGAGCGTTCATCTATTTTGTGCAAATTTACTAAAAACAAGGCGCTCAACTTGTACACTCAAATATTCGTTCTGCCAAAACACTCATTTGAGCAAATAGCGCTTGACAATCATCACAAGCTATGCTACTATCGCGTGCAGATAATTTTATTGTCCACACCAACAGGATTAAAATAATTATGTCGCTCACAATTGTATCCTTGGTACTTGTAATTATTAGCAGCGTCCTTCTTATTATTCACAAGGAGGCGTTTGCGCTTGCAAGAGAAGGGATACAAAATTAAGCCCTTTAGTGTAACAGCGCTAACGCCTCTCAAATAGAGAGGCGTTTTTTTTTGCAGTCCGTTTCAGCCACCAAATAAAAAGAAGGAGAAAAGCAATGCCGGAAATGAAAACAGGAGCAGAGATAGTTTGGGAATGTCTGGTAAGAGAAGACGTAGAAGTTGCCTTTGGCTATCCGGGCGGAGCCATTATGCACACCTACGACGCCCTGGAGAAGTACCCGCAAATTCACCACGTTCTGGTTCGACATGAACAGGGAGCAGCCCACATGGCCGATGGTTACGCTCGCGCCACCGGCAAAGTGGGGGTAGCCATAGCAACCTCTGGCCCTGGCGCCACTAATATGGTCACCGGCATTGCCACGGCTATGATGGACTCTTCGCCCATTGTTTGCATTACCGGGCAAGTTACTACTACTGCCATTGGCGGCGACGCCTTTCAGGAAACCGACGTGACCGGCGTGACCATCCCCGTCACCAAGCACAACTATCTGGTCACCGATGTCAAAGACCTGGCCTACACCATCAAAGAAGCCTTCTACATCGCCCGCACCGGACGCCCCGGACCCGTGCTTGTTGACATCCCCAAAGACGTACAAATTGCTGCAACCGAGTTTGTCTACCCGGAAGACCCCATCGAACTGCCCGGCTATCATCCCCCCGCCCGCGCGGCAAACGCGCAGGTAGAACACGCTCTGGAATTGATCAACAACGCCAGGCGTCCGGTCATTCTGGCCGGTCACGGCGTTATGCTGGCCGATGCCACTCAGGAAGTACTGGAAATTGCCGAAACAGGCTCTATTCCCATCACCACTACGCTGCTGGGAGCCGGTGGCATTCCGGCCAGCCATCCGCTGAATATGCAGATGATGGGCATGCACGGCGAAGCCGCCGCCAACCACGCCATTCAGGAAGCCGATCTTCTGCTGGCTTTTGGCATGCGCTTTGATGATCGGGTAACGGGCAAACTGGCAAGCTATTCGCCTGATTCCAAAAAAATCCACATTGATATTGACGCCTCTGAGCTAAACAAGAACATTCGCGTTGACGTAGGCATCAATGCAGACTTGAAAGTGGTGCTGAACCAGTTCAAACCCGGCGTAAAAAAGATCAATCGCGCCCAGTGGCTGGGCAAGATCAAAGACTGGCAAGAAGACAGCAGCGACCGCGACATCATCAATGCCGACACCAACGGTATTCTTTACGGCGCGCAAGCCATTAGAGACCTGTGGTTAGCCACCAAAGACTACAACCCCATCATTGTCAGCGACGTAGGCCAGCACCAAATGCTGGAAGCGCAATACTACCATCATGAAAAACCGCACACCCTCATCACTTCCGGCGGATTGGGTACAATGGGCTTCAGCCTGCCCGCCGCCATTGGCGCCAGGTTTGGCGCGCCGGATGATCAGGAGGTGTGGGTTGTTGTGGGCGACGGCTCCATTCAAATGACCATCACTGAATTGGCTACCGCCGTGCAGGAAAACAGCAATATCAACATTTGCCTCATCAACAACAGCTATCTGGGTATGGTGCGGCAATGGCAGGAACTTTTCTACAACGCCCGCTACGCCGAAACCCCCATCACCGGCCCGGACTTTGTAAAACTGGCCGACGCCTACGGCTTACCCGGCTATCGCGTAAGCAAGCGAGAAGAAATTATGCCCACCCTGGAAAAAGCCAGAGCGCACAAAGGCCCGGCACTAATTGAATTTGTGGTAGAAAAACACGAAATGGTCTATCCAATGGTTCCCGCCGGCGCCAACCTGAACGATATGATCCGCCGACCCAAAGCATAACAGTAGACAGTAGACAGCAGACAGTAGACAGTAGACAGTAGACAGGGCTTCCCCATTCTATCGTCTACCATCTACCGTTCAAAAGGAGATTTCTCATGAAACAAACCCTGATTGCCCTGGTAGAAGACAAACCCGGCGTGTTGAATAGAATTGCCAGCCTCTTCCGCCGACGCAACTTTAACATCGAAAGCCTGACCGTTGGACACAGCGAAACTCCCGGCGTATCTCGTATGACCATTGTTACCGATGAAGAAGAACTGCTGCGCCGAAACATCGTCCGCCAAAACCTTTACAAAATGATCAACGTTATTGACGTAGATGACGTAACCGAGGAGCCTTGCGTCATCCGCGAAACTGCCCTGATCAAAATCAAGGCCGGCTCAACCAGCCGCGCCGAAATCATGAACATTACCGACATCTACCGCGCTCGCATTGTAGACGTTGCCACTGAATCGCTCATTATAGAAGTGACCGGCGATTCCGAAAAAGTCAACTCCATTGCCGGCCTGCTC
>DUEH01000156.1 GCA_011192195.1 Chloroflexota bacterium
GGGTGTTGGGAAAATTTGTCATAGAGAAACTCCTTCAAAGGCAGAAGGCGGAAGGATGAAAACAAGCTATCAGCTTTCAGCGCTCAGCTTTGTGGCTGATAGCCAATGTCATTAAGTTAGCATCCTGAGTAGGCTGTAGCGCAGCGAAAGCCGTATCGAAGGGTGCGGGTCGGCCAAGACTCGCCGCTTGAGCCGCACCCTTCGATACGCCTCCACTGCGTTTCGGCTACTCAGGATGCTAACTGTGGATATTCTCCTAAAAGTTGAAATGCCCCCGTCAGCAGTCAGCAAAAAGCTGATTGCTGATTGCTAACAGCTTTTTAGCTGACCGCTTTTAACGCCTGCTGTAGAACCTGCGCCGGGTGCAAAGCGACTCGCCCCGTAGTGTGCTTGATTTGCTGCCGACAACTGACGCCTGCCGCAACAACGGTCACGTCTTCACCGGCGGCGCGGACGGTGGGGGCCAGTTTGCGCTCGGCCATTTTTAGCGATAGCTCGTAGTGTTCTTTTTCGTAGCCAAAGGAGCCGGCCATTCCGCAGCATCCGGCGTCTTCGATTTCATCCACTTCGGGGGAAAGAAGTCGCAGCAGTTTGAGCGCCGGGTCTGCGCCGGTGAGCGCTTTCTGGTGGCAATGCCCGTGCAGCAGGAACTTGCGCGACGCCGCCGGATCAAGCGGCAAATGAAAGTCCGCCTCTTCGCTCTGTTGGGCGATGAATTCCTCAAAAGTGAGCGTCATTTCGGCAACGCGCTTAACATCCCGATTGTTGGGAAGCATAAACAGGTAATCGTCACGCAAGGCGGAAACGGAACTGGGTTCCAGTCCCACAATGGGAATACCTTCTTTGGCGTAGGGAATGAGCGCGGCAACAGTACGCGCCGCCGTCTTTTTGGCCTGTTTGACCAGCCCTTTGGAAATCATGGGGCGTCCGCAGTTGTGAGCGCCCGGCAAGATCACGCGAAACCCGGCGGCTTCCAGCACTTCGGTGGCGGCAATGGCGACTTCCGGATAGTTGTAGGTGTTGAAAGTATCGCTGAAGAGAACAACCGGCTTGCGGCGCAAATCGGCGGAGGGGCTGGACGAGCGTTTTTTGAACCAGGCGCTAAAAGGCGCGTGAGCAAAGGCGGGCATTTGCCGCCGACGCTCAATGCCCAGAAATTTATCCATCCCCCGCCGCAGCAACGAGTTGCGCATTACGCCGTTTACCAGCGGAGCCAGCGCGCCGCTGCCAATTTCGCTCAAGACGCCAATAGCGGCAAAAAGTCGGGAACGCAGCGGCACAGGGTTGGCTTCGTAATAGTGCGCCAGAAATTCGGTTTTGATCTTGGTCATATCCACCGATGACGGACATTCGGATTTGCAGGATTTACATTCCACGCACAAATCCATCGCCTCGAACATTCGCGGGCCGGTGAAGGCTTCCGGCGGTAAATCGCCGGAAAGGGCGGCGCGAAGCAGGTTGGCGCGGCCTCGCGTGGCGTGTTCTTCGTCCTGCGTTGCCTGATAAGAGGGGCACATATTGCCCGTATCCTTGCGACACACCGCCGAGCCGTTGCACATTTCCACCGCCCGGTGAAAGCCGCCGTCTTCGCTGAAATCCAGATGCTCACGCAGGGGGATGGTTTTATAATCCGCGCCAAAACGCAGATTTTCGGTCATTGGGCCGGCGTTTACAATGTTGCCGGGGTTGAGCAGGTTGTGGGGGTCAAACAGGGTTTTCACCTGCTTGAAAGCGTCGTACAAATCCGGGCCGTAGAAATGTTCGGCCAGCCAACTTCTGGCGCGTCCGTCGCCGTGTTCGCTGCTGAAAGCGCCGCCGTATTCGGTCACCAGATCAACGGCGGCTCTGGCAATATCCTGCATCTTGCCCGCCTCTTCCGCCTCTTTTAAATTAATCAGCGGACGCACGTGCAGGCATCCGGCGCTGGCGTGGGCGTAGTAGGCCACATTCACGTTAAGGCTGTGGCAAAAATTCTCCAGCCGGGTGATGTATTCGGCCAGATGTTCCACCGGCACGGCAGAATCTTCGATAAAGGGGATGGGCTTGCGGTCGCCCTTCACGCTCATCAGCAGACCCAGCCCGGCTTTGCGCACCGCCCACACGTTGGCCTGAATTTCCGGCGTTGGCGGGCGAGTGGCGGTGTAGCCAATGCCCTGTTTTTGCAAGAAGGCGGCGTATTTGTCCAGCTTATCGTCTACCTCGGCTTTGGTGTCGCCGGTGAACTCGGTGATGAGGATGGTATCGGGTTGGCCTTCGACAAACGCGCTGAGCAAACGAGCGTATTCCGGCACGTCGCGGCACATCGTCAGCCCTAAACTGTCCATCAACTCCACCGCCGATGGGCCATTTTCCAGAATCAGCGGCACCGATTCCATCGCCTGACGCATTGCTTTGAAGTGTACCACCGTCAAGCCGGTGAATTTGGGGCGATCTACCAGATTCAGGGTGATGTCTTGAATAGCGCCCAGCGTGCCTTCGGCCCCGCAAAGCAGTTTAGCCAGATTAAGGGCATCGGGTTGCAGCAAGCGGTCCAGATTGTAGCCTCCGCAGCGACGCCAATGACGCGGCGCGCCTTGCAGGATAGCCGATTCCGATTTCGCCAGAAGCGCGGGCAGTTGGCGATAGATTTCGCCCGCCAGACCGGATTTACGCTGCAAAGCGCTCAACTCAGCCGCCGAAAGCGGGCCAAAGCTTGCTGCGGAACCATCGCTCAACACCGCCGAAAGCTGCAACACGTGATCGGCGGTCATACCGTAGACAATGGAATGACTGCCGGTAGAGTTATTGGAAACAATGCCGCCCATTGTGGCGCGATTGCCGCTGGCGGGGTCGGGGCCAAATTGCAGACCGTGGGCAAGGAGGGTATTATTCATAGTATCCATCACCACGCCCGGCTCTACGCGCGCCCACTTTTCTGCTGCGTTGATCTCCAAAATGCGGGTCAGGTGACGGCTGGCGTCAATAACCAGCGCCTTGTTCACTGTTTGTCCGGCCAGCGACGTACCGCCGCCACGCATCAACACCGGAACCTGGTGCCGGGCGGCGACTTCAACAGCGGCCTGAATTTCGTCGCGGTGTTGGGGAAAGAAAACGCCCAACGGTTCCACTTTGTAAATGGAAGCGTCGGTGCTGTAGAGGATGCGGCTGTATTTGTCGGTTTTCACTGCGCCGCGCGTTTCCCGGCGCAAATCCTGCCAAAAAGCGGTCAGTTTATCATTTATCATTTATCATTTATCATTTATCATTTATCATTTATCATTTATCATTTATCATTTATCATTGGTCTTTCGTCTTTTGTCCTTCGTCTTTTGTCCTTCGTCATTGGTCATTCGTCATTGGTCATTCGTCATTGGTCATTCGTCCTTTTGAAATTTAAGCACAAAGTGTTAAAAAACACAAAGAATCAAAAAAGTGCGGGGCAAAAGCCGCCGCGCTGAAATTCTCCAGTACTTCGCAGTCCAAGACCCGAAGGGTTTTACACCTTAATTCTCGGCCGGTACTGGTTCAGTTGAATGGGAATGAGGTAAAAAATCATTCAACCACGAATAACACCAATTTTCACGAATAAGAAATTAGTAACTTAGTGTAGATTAGTGTTATTCGTGGTTAAAAAATGCCAACTGCGTAAATCCTGCTGTCATTGGTCATTCAAAACCAGAAACTTGAAACCTACACCCACCGCGCTACAATCGTCTGCCCTCCACGCACTTTTTGCCCTGTTTGGGCTGTAATTTCGACATCGAGCGGCAAAAGCAGGTCAACCCGGCTGCCGAATTTGATCAAGCCTACGCGCTGTCCGGCGCTCAGGTCGTCGCCTTCTTTGACCCGGCAGACAATGCGCCGGGCCAGGATGCCGGTCATTTGTTTGATTGCCAGCGGCCCGCGCGAGGTGGTCAGGCCGATGAAGTTGCTTTCGTTCTCCTGAGCGCTTTCCAGAAAAGCGGGCGCAAAGCCGCCTTTTTGATAACGAATGGCTTGCACGCTGCCCGCGTAGGGCGCGCGTTGCACGTGAACATTAAAGATACTCAGAAAGATGACCACCCGCTGAACCGGGCCGTTGAAAAAATGCGCTTCATCAAGCGTATCAATCCGGGTAATCACGCCGTCGGCGGGCGCTAAAATCCACTCGCCGCCAGAGACTTCGGGCTGGCGCCCGGGGTCGCGGAAAAAGTAGAAGACCCA
>DUEH01000157.1 GCA_011192195.1 Chloroflexota bacterium
CCCCTCATTTGACTTTAGGTATCCGGCATAGTATTTTAAAGACCAGGGGAGTTCCAAAATTTGGTAATGGTTAAGTTGTAAGTGATGATTGCGGAATTCAAAACTGTAGTTTTGGACTCCATCACTTACTTTTTTACCATCAGCCAAAATTTAAATCCTCCTAAAACTTTAGCGCCCACGCAATATAACCGCCGACCCATTCGGAAAACTCAGGGCAGGCTACCGTAGACCGTCGCAAGATCAGCCTTCCGGCGGTCGGTGGTCAGCGGTCATTTGTCAAGCGACAGGGCTTTGAAGCCAAATGAGTTTAGGGTGATTATTTTTTTAGAACTGCCTAACCCTACCGCGCAGACGAAAATTGGTTCTGTTCGCACATTCGCCTGCTTCCAGAGGAGATAAAATGAGCGTATTACCTATTATACACATGACCCTGTACAAGCACGGCGTTGGCTACTATCGCCGACGCGGCGCCATAGAAGGCGAGGCTGTCAAGTTGAGCTTTCGGCAAGAAGAGATGGACGATCTACTCAAAAGCCTGACGATAATTGATTACAGCAAGGGGCAGGTGCGCGGCGTAGATTATGATACGCCGCAAAGTCAGGCAGAAAAACTGGCCGGATGTTCGATTATTCTGGACGATGCCCGCAGTCTGCGAGACCTGCTGCGGGCGCTGCGAGGCCGCAAGGTTCAATTGGCTCTCAAGCAAGGGCAGACTGAAGGCGGCGCGCTGCTGGGGCTGGACGAAGATGAAACCAGGCCGATGAAAGCTTCGCTGGTATCGCTGCTGGCGGACAAGACAGAAACGGTGAACGTCTATCCCATCAGCCAACTGAGCGGCGTAACCTTGCAAGACAATGACGCCGCCGAAGACCTGCGCTTCTTCCTGAAAACCGCTCTGGGGCAAGAATCGCATCGCTCTATCACCATTCGTCTCAGCCCCGGCGAACACGATCTGGAAGTGAGTTACATTGCTCCCGCTCCCACCTGGCGCGTCAGCTACCGGCTGGTGATGGACGCGCCCCCGGACGCAGACGCGCAGCCGAAGGCGCTGCTGCAAGGCTGGGGCATCTTTGATAATCAACTGGAAGAAGACCTGTCTGATATTACCCTTTCCCTCACCGCCGGAATGCCCATCTCTTTTGTTTACGATCTCTACACGCCGCACACGCCGGAACGCCCAACGGTAGAAGACGAAGACCGCAGCGCCGCCGCGCCGGTGATGTTTGAAGAAGCTATGCAAAGCGGTTGGGTAGGAGAAGCGCCCTCGTCACCGGCGCCAATGATGCGCTCGATGGGGCGTAAAATGGCTAAATCCGGCGTCGCAGCAATGGGCGCCAGCGTTCAAAGCGCGGCAGAAGGCAAATCGCTGGGCGAACTTTTTCAGTACACGGTCAGCGCGCCGGTTACAGTGGGACGCGGACAATCGGCAATGGTTCCCATTGTCAGCAGCGCGCTGAAAGTCAAGAAAGACCTCATTTACAACGGCAACAAAATGCCCGTTCACCCCGTTGCCACCCTGCGCTTTGACAACAGCAGCGGACTCACCCTGGAACGCGGGCCCGTAACCGTGCTGGAAAACGGCGAATACGTGGGCGAAGCCGTTCTCCCCTTCACCGTCAACACCGCCGAAGCCGTCATCGCTTACGCGGTAGAATTGAGTGTACACGTTCAGGAAAACACCTTGTGGGATAACCACCTGCACACCCTGTCCATCAGAAAAGGCTACCTTTTGCAGCAGCACTACCAGATTAAAAACACCATCTACAAAATTGACAATCGCAGCGGCAAAAGCAAGGCCGTTTTGATAGAATTTTCGCCCGCCAGCGGCTACACCATTTTTGACACGCCAGACCCGGCTGAAAAAACCTTGAACACCCGTCGCTACGCCATTGAAGCCGCTCCCGGACAAATAACTACTTTCACGGCGAAAGAACGGACACTGCGCAGCCAAAAAGAAGAAATCAGAAGCCTGAAGCACAAAAAACTGCAAGCATACTTTAAAGATAATTTTCTTGACGAAAAAAGCTACCGGGAACTGGAAGCGCTGCTAAAAGCCTGGGATGAAATCAGTCAACTGGAAAAGCAAATTAACAAACAAGAAAAAACGCGCAAGAAAATCTACGCCGAGCAAGAACAGGTGCAGAAAAACATGCAAGTCCTCTCCAATCGCGGCGACGAAGGGCGCCTCCGCAGTCGCTACGTGCAACAGTTGACCCAGAGCGAAGAGGACCTGACTAAAATAGCGCAAACCATCAAAAGCCTTCAAGAAGACATAGCCGCCAAAAAAACCGAAATTGATAAGATGACGGAGGCGCTGGGGGAATAAGCAGGTGAGCAGGTGAGAAAGTGAGCAGGTGAGAAAGTGAGCAGGTGAGAAAAAGCCCGCTTACCCGCTCACCCGCTCACCCGCTCACCCGCTCACCCGCTCACCTGCCCACCTGCCCAACATGATGCTACCTGACTTTAGATTACGACAAAGAGACTATTTGCTGCAAATCAGCCAGGCAATGAGTTCGCAACTGAATTTGAACGATTTGCTGAAGCTGATTTTAGAAAATGCCGTAGACCTGCTGGGCGGACAGGCGGGGCTGATTGTAATGCGTCAAGACAACGATACGCTTGCACCCGCAGCCAGTTTTGGCCTACCCAGAAACGCCGTCCCCCTCTTTGAGCCGCTCTGGAAAGACATCCCCCCCGACAACCCCGAAGCCATACCCGACATTTCACTGCGTCTGGCGCTGGCTTCCAGAGCCACCGGCGTCTCGCTCAGACAAGTAGTCGCCCTCCCCTTGTCTATCGAAGCGCAAAACCGGGGTTACATCTTTGTCTTTCGCGCGCGCGGGTCGGCCTCGTTCACCGTCAACGACAATCAGGTGCTTCGCGCTTTTGCCAATCAGGCCGCCATTGCCGTACACAATGCCTACCTTTATCGGCAGGTCACTATGGAGCGGGAACGCCTGCACGCCATCATCGAGAACAGCGGCGACGGCGTTATGATCATCAATCCCTTTCGCATCATCAAAACCTGGAACACCACCTTGAGCAATCTGACCGGCATCTCTGCCGCAGAAGCTATTGGCAGCCCTTGCTACGACGTATTGAATCTAAAAAACAAACAGGGCGACAGCGTATGCCACACCCAATGCCCCGTTTTCAATCCGCCCGCCAATGGACAACTCTACGCCGAAGGCTACTATGAACGCCGCGACGGGGTAAAAATCGCCTTTGCCAACAACTACGCCCCTCAAATTGACGAAAACAACGAAGCCTCCCAGTACATTGCCAACTTGCGGGACGTTACCCGACTACGCGAAGCCGACGACCTCAAAGAGACACTACTGGCCGTTATTTCCCACGAACTAAAAACGCCCGTCAGCATCATCAAAGGTTACGCCGGAACTCTGGCCCGCGAAGACGCCAACTGGGATCGCCAAACGCTGCACGACGGCCTGCACGTCATCGAAGAGGAAGCCGACCGCCTCAACACCCTTATCAGTAACTTTCTGGAAGCCAGTCGCCTGCAAGCCGGAACCCTAAAGCTGCACCTCAGCGAAGTCTACCTGCCGGAACTCTTCCAACGCGCCGTAAATACGCTGCAAGCCACCACCAACCAACATCGCTTTGAGCTGCATTTTCCGCCCAGGTTTCCCTCCATTCCTGGCGATTACGAGCGCTTGACCGAAGTAGTGACGAATCTCCTGAACAACGCCATCAAATACAGCCCCGATGGTGGCGTAGTCAAGGCTGGCGGAGAGGTCTTGCAGAAAGTTATTCGCGTTTACCTAAGCGACGAAGGTATTGGGATTCCCACTTCGGAACATGAGCGCATCTTTGAGCGATTCCATCGCGTGGACAACGGACTCACTCGCAAAGCGCCCGGCACCGGACTGGGTTTATTTCTGGTAAAAGCCGTCATTGAAGCGCACGATGGCCTGGTTTGGGTCGATAGCAAACCGGGTGAAGGCAGCACTTTTTGGATAGAATTACCAGTAAATAATGAATAGTGAATAGTAAAAAACATCAACTGTACCCCTGTCTACTGCTTACTGCTTTAAAGAGGACAAATGACCAATGGTCAACGACAAAAAACAAACCGGAGCAAAACTCATTCTAATAGTTGACGATGAAGCGCGAATGCGTCGCTTTATGCGGATGAATCTGGAACTGGAAGGCTACCGGGTGATAGAAGCAGAAGACGGCATGGAAGCCATAGATCGGGTGCGCGAAGACTTGCCCGCTTTAGCGGTGATGGACGTGATGATGCCGCAAATAGATGGTTTTGAAGCGCTGCGCCTGATCAGAGAAGTGTCTAATGTGCCGGTAATTATGCTCACTGTGCGCGCAGAAGAAGATGATGTGATCAAAGGCCTTGATCTGGGCGCCGATGACTACATCACCAAGCCCTTCAGCCCTCGTGTGCTGGCCGGACGCATCCGTTCGGCGCTGCGACGCGCAGAAATAGCAATGCCCACCACCGACAAAAACATCATTGTCATTGATGATTATCTGCAAATTGATTTGAATAAACGTCAGGCCATTGTAAACGGACAAGCGGTAAAACTAAGACCGCTGGAATTCAAACTGCTCTACCATCTGGTCTCCAACCCCGGATGGACTATTCCCCACGAAAGCCTGTTGGCAAAAGTCTGGGGCCACGAATATCACGACGAAACCAACTACCTGCGCCTTTACGTCACCTATCTACGTCAAAAAATCGAAGCAGACCCGGCTCATCCCAAATACATCTTCACCGAACGCGGCGTTGGCTATCGCTTTGTGAATTATAAAAGGAAAACGCAATGAGCAATGCGCATCTTCAATTCGCCAGCCACCAGGAACTGGTAGAGGCCTTAAACAATCTTGGCGGCGATCCGCTGGAGCAATGGGGCGGCAACATTGTCATCTACCGGGGAAATCCGGCGGCAAAACTGATGATTATCGGCGAAGGGCCGGGCGCCAACGAAGATCGGCTGCGCAAACCCTTTGTGGGGCGCTCCGGGAAACTGCTGGATCAAATTCTAAGCGCCGTCAACTTCAACCCGGAACAAGACGTGTATATTTCCAACGTCGTTCGCCGCCGCCCGCCAAAAAACCGAGACCCGCTGCCAAAAGAAATTGCCTTCTACGCTCCCTACCTCTTCGAGGAAATTCGCCTGCTTGACCCAAAGATCATCCTGCTAATTGGCCGCCACGCCATGATGACCATTTTGAAGGAAAAGCGCGGTATCACCAAAGTGCGCGGCCAGTGGTTCCAGAAAGACGGTCGCTGGATTATGCCAATGTTTCACCCGGCCTACCTGCTGCGCAACCCCGGCAAGCGCCCTGGTTCGCCCAAATCCCTCACCTGGGATGACATTCGCGCTGTCAGAGCCAAGTACGATGAATTAATGGGCAGATAGATGACCGCAACCCAATCAATCTTTTCCGGTCAAAACAACAGGAGCGCAAATCTACCACAACTTTAGTAGTATTTTCCATTCAATGTGATATAATCATTCACAAAGCGAGGGGTTCTGTATGGATACTACAAATGATGCAAATTTTTTTCGACAAATTGTAAATCGCATTCAAATGGTCATTGATCCTATCCAAATCATCCTCTTTGGCAGTCAAGCAAGAGGCGATGCAACACCTGAGAGCGATTTCGATTTGCTAATAATTGCGCCTTCAAAGCAATCCCGCTGGCGGCGAACCCTTCCTGTCTACCAATCTCTGGCAGGGTTGGGAGTATCCAAAGATATAGTGTGGTGGACGCCTGAAGAAATAGCTCAATGGCAAAACGTAAAATCGCACTTCATCACCACAGTTTTACGCGAAGGAAAAATTCTCTATGAAAACCCCGCTGGATCACGCGCAGGGACTTTTGATAAAAGCGAATAACGATTTAATTGCGGCAGAAGCAATTCTGGCTACCGGCAAGGCTTTGGACACAGTTTGCTTCCACACCCAACAGGCGGCAGAAAAAAGCCTGAAAGCATTGCTGGCATTGCATGATGTTACCTATCCCTGGCGACGCGACCTGACAGAATTGGTGGAAATAGTTACGCCCCTTGCGCCGGAAATTGCGCCATTGGCTCCGCAAATCATTCAACTTACGCCCTATGCTGTTGAAGTTCGCTACGACGAAACTTTTTATCCTCCCTACTCTGAGGCAAATGCCGCCCTGAAAACGGCCAGAAAAACATACCAACTGGCTATGCAGATTGCGCAAAACTACCAGGCAGGCAGCACTCCGACCTCATAGCTTAACCACCCTCCTTCCCAAACAGGAAAACTAAAAACAATGGACAAACAGATCATCTTTTCAACCGTACACGTAGGCAAACTCTACCCGCCGGGGAACAAACCAGTCTTGCGAGATATTTCGCTGGGGTTTTACTACGGCGCAAAAATTGGCGTATTGGGGCTGAACGGCGCGGGAAAAAGCACCCTGCTGCGCATCATTGCCGGAGAAGAAGAAAGCTATCTGGGCGAAGTGGTTCGCGCGCCGGGCTATAGCGTGGGCTATTTGGAACAGGAACCGCAGCTTGACCAAAGCAAGACCGTCCGCCAAATTGTGGAAGAAGGCGCGCAGGAAGCCGCCGACCTGCTCAAAGAATTTGATGAGATCAACGCCAAATTCGCCGAACCGATGAGCGATGACGAAATGGATAAACTTATCCAGCGGCAGGGCGATGTGCAGGAAAAGCTGGACATGCTGAACGCCTGGGATCTGGACAGTCGCCTTGATCTGGCAATGGACGCGTTGCGCTGTCCGCCCGGCGACACCCCAATCAGCCGCATCTCCGGCGGCGAGCGCAGGCGGGTGGCGCTGTGCCGCCTGCTGCTAAAAGCGCCGGACATCCTGCTGCTGGACGAACCGACCAACCACCTGGACGCCGAATCGGTGGCCTGGCTGGAAACTCATTTAAGCAATTACCCCGGCACAATCATCGCCGTCACGCACGATCGCTATTTTCTGGACAACGTAGCCGGTTGGATTTTGGAACTGGATCGCGGCTACGGCATTCCCTGGCAAGGGAATTACTCTTCCTGGCTGGAGCAAAAAGAAGCGCGACTGACAAAAGAAGCCCGCAGCCAAAAACAACGTCAAAAAACGCTGGCCCGCGAGTTGGAATGGATCAAGATGACCGCCAAAAATCGCCGCACCCGCAACAAGGCGCGGCTAAAAGCTTATGAAAGCCTGCTGAATCAGGACAGCCAAAAAGCCATCGAAGACCTGGAAATCTTCATCCCCCCCGGCCCGCGATTAGGTGACGTAATCATTCGCGCCAAAAATACCCGCAAAGCCTACGGTGAGCAACTCCTTTACGACAATCTCAACTTTGACCTGCCCGCCGGCGGCATTGTGGGCATCATTGGCGCAAACGGCGCGGGAAAAACAACGCTATTTCGGATGATTGTGGGGCAAGAACAAGCCGACGCCGGAGAACTGAGCGTCGGCAGCACGGTGAAACTGGCCTACGTTGACCAAAGCCGCGATACGCTGAACCCGGACAAAAGCGTCTGGGAAGAAATTTCGGGCGGGCAGGATGAGATTGAACTGGGCGACCGCCGAATGAATTCTCGCGCCTACGTATCGCGTTTCAATTTCAGCGGTTCAGACCAGCAAAAAAAGGTGGGCAACCTGTCCGGCGGCGAACGGAACCGGGTGCATTTGGCAAAAATCCTTAAAAGCGGCGCCAACGTTCTGCTGCTGGATGAACCAACCAATGATTTAGACGTAAACACCCTGCGCGCTTTGGAAGAAGCGCTGGAACACTTTGCCGGATGCGCGGTTGTCATCTCGCACGATCGCTGGTTTCTTGACCGCGTTGCTACGCACATTCTGGCCTTTGAAGGAGACAGCGCCGCTGTCTGGTTCCCCGGCAATTACAGCGACTACGAACTGGACAGGCAAAAACGCCTGGGGGCTGCCGCCGATCGGCCTCACCGCATTACTTACCGCAAATTAACCCGGTAACTGGATTTACGATTTCAGATTTACGATTTACGATTTACGATTGCTGTTTAACACGTAGTCTCAATTGTCAATCCTTTTGACCTCCTGTCAACTTCCTGCTATAATATCACTTGCTTGGGGATGAAATGGTTTCGACAGGTATGTGAAAGGATATGAACTGCAGGTCAAGCCGAGCTAACTTGTGAAACTGGCTCACAACATTAATTGCCAAGAAAGTTCCTGCTTTCAACGGTAGCTCTTACAACGCTTTGCCCCTCGCGGTATAGCAGCGTCTGAGCAACTATGACCCTTAATCCGGTCACGGGCTGAGTCCCCTTCCCTCGAGAGGGGGCGCTGCCCGACACCAAAATCGAGGTGCGTTGCGACAACGCCGATACCCCGCAGCCAAGACTCATCGGCTGGTCTGGATGAACTCCGTTGGCCGACGAAATCCGGACAAGAAACCGAGCGCCAACTAAGCTTGTAGACGTTCATAGCCAGCATATTTGGACCCGGGTTCGACTCCCGGCATCTCCACTGAAAACGCCTCAAATGAGGCGTTTTTTCGTTTGGGATGTAGCATTTGTAGTTGGTGTAACTCAAAAAGGACTATAGCATTATTGAAAGTTTTTCAATTTGCATTACAATAAGGGTAATAACTTCCTTTTGTTTAGTTTTCTTGTTCCCAAACAGAGTTTAGGAACAAGAAAACTCAGCAGCCTCAATAAATCTATGAATCTAATTGACAAAACCCGCCAACACCTGGAACAGCGCTATCCGCGCAATACAACGCCGCCCCGCTTTTTCAGAGCGCCGGGACGGGTCAACCTGATTGGCGAACACACCGACTACAACGACGGCTTTGTGCTTCCGGCGGCGCTGAACTTTGAAACGCTTGTGGCGGCCATTCCGCAAAATAACCGGCGCGTCGAAGTCTTTGCCCTTGATAAAAATGACGCGGACTCCTTTGATCTGGATGAGTCCATCACGCTCCATCCCAGCAAAAATTGGGCCAACTACGTCAGGGGAATGGCTAAAACGCTGTTGAGCGAAGGAAAACAACTACAAGGCATTGCCATAGCGGTTTCCGGCAACGTGCCCACCAGCGGCGGCTTGAGTTCATCGGCGTCTTTTGAAATGGCTTTGGGTCACGCCTTTTTGCAACTGAGCGGCTACCGGGTAGACGGCGTATCGCTGGCTTTGAGCGCTCAGAAAACAGAGAACGGTTTTGTGGGCGTTCAGTGCGGCATAATGGATCAGTTCATTTCATCCTTGGGGCAAAAAGACCACGCCCTGCTAATTGACTGCCGAGACCTGAGCTACAAGCCAATTCCCATTCCCCGCGATACCGTTATCATTGTGGTTGACAGCGGCGTAAGGCGCGGACTGCTAGACTCTGAATACAATACGCGTCGCCAACAATGCGAAGCAGCGGCGGCGCATTTTGGCGTAAAAGCGCTGCGCGATGTAGACGAAGCCACCCTTGCCCAACGCGCCCACGAACTCGCGCCGGTCATTCGTCGACGCGCCAAACACGTCATCACTGAAAACGCGCGCGCGCTGGCAGCAGCGCAGGCGCTGGTTCAGGGCAATATCGCCCAACTTGGCCCCTTAATGGCCGAATCACAACGCTCGATGCGCGAAGATTTTGAAATAACCGTCCCCGCCATTGATACATTGGTTGAAATTCTGCAAAGCAGCCCTGAAGTCTACGGCGCCAGAATGACCGGCGGCGGCTTTGGCGGCAGTTGCGTGGCCCTGGCGCCAAAAAACACCGTTTCCGCTATAAAAGAAATTGTTTATCGTCGCTATCAGACCGAAACAGGTTATCATCCCGTGTTTTACGTATGTCAGGCTGCGGATGGCGCGGGAGAATTAATCGTTAAAATTTAGTAGAACTTATTCAGGATATAATCTTATGTCAACAGAAATTATCCCTCTCGTTGTAGCGATACTGGTAACAATAGTTATCCTTATTACGCTTTTTCTGCTGCTTCAGCGGCGCAAAAGAAAGGGAGAGGCTGCATCCGCAGACCTTCATCAGCCCGCCAAAACGCCTTCCACCCCGCCCAAATTCATTGTTGACCCGCCGGAAGTCACGGCGGTCAAAAAAGCCAGTCAACCGGAATTTGCCCCCCTGCCTGCAGAAGAACCATTAGACAAAATCGCAAACGGCAAAGAGAAAATTCGCATTTTGGTGGTAGACGACAATCGCGACACAGCCGATAATGTGAGCCGCTTGCTCTATTTTGAAGATGGCATAGAGGTAGTTGGGCAAGCCTACGGAGGGCGCGACGGCATAAAGATGGCTGTGGAACAAAAGCCGCATATCGTCTTAATGGACATTAATATGCCCGACATAGATGGAATTACCGCCACGAAAGAGATGTCTCAGCAAGTTCCCTACAGTCAGGTCATCATCATGTCCGTTCAGGCTGATTCGCAATATATGCGTAAGGCAATGAGCGCTGGCGCCAGGGACTATCAGACCAAACCCTTCTCTGCTGATGAATTGATCAACGCCATCCGTCGCGTTTATCGCTTGGCGCAACCTGCTTATCAAAGCCTGGAAGCTGAAAAAGCAGCGCGCGTTCGTCTGGCAGAACAACGCCCTGCGCAAAAAGCTGAAACAAAGCCCCAAGATACACCAACCATTGCCCTTTACAGCCCCAAAGGGGGCAGCGGTGTTTCCGCTATTGCCGCTAATTTAGCCGTAGCCTTACAAAAAGAACACGGAAACGTGGCGCTGGTAGACGCCGACTTGCAATTTGGGGACCTAATGATTCATCTCAACACAAAAGCTGACCGGGGGATAGGTGATCTGGCCGGCATTAACACGCTTGACCCCGACTTACTTGCGCAAGTGATGCTGCCACACGCCAGCGGCCTGAAGCTGCTGCTGGCCCCGCAAAGACCGGAATTGGCCGAACTTATCACGCCAAATAAAATTACTCAAATCATCGAAATCCTGCAAACCCAATATCAAGCCGTACTCATTGATACCAGCACCTATCTCTCTAACCAAATACTGGCTGCTCTGGATGCCGCCAATTACATTCTCATTATCATAACGCCTGAAATTCCGTCTATGAAAAACGCCAAACTCTTTCTGGAGTTACTGGAAAAACTGGAATATTCTCTTGATCGCGTGGGGGTAATTGTGAATAGAGCGAATATCGAAGGGGGGATTGCGGTAGACCAAATCACAAAAGTACTCAAAACGCCAAAAACGTATTTCATCCCTACCGACAACAAACTCAACCTTGCCATCAACAAAGGGGTGTCCATTTTTGAACACGAAGCAAATTCGCCATCGGCTAAGGCTATTACGCTATTAGCTAAAGTTGTGTGGGAAGACGCCACTAAGAATTGGACTTTGGAAAAAATGTAGCCAAAAGCCACACGCTGATATGCCAAAAAAGTAAATTTGTGGCATAACAGGGGGTATGGAAACGAAACAATACCCCCAACTGGAAGAATTTCGGCAAGCGCTATACGCGAACCTTGATGATGCGGCTGACGCCACTTTCGAGTTAATTGACGCGCTTGCCAGTCAAACTACGGCACGCTCCCCCGTGGAGTTGAGCCTTGAGGCTGTCTTCCGGCGTGAATATAGC
>DUEH01000158.1 GCA_011192195.1 Chloroflexota bacterium
CCGGATAGACAAGGTGATCACCCAAATTTGCGGTCGCTATGCCCGACGCTTTAGGCAGCGCCAGCAGCGTAGCAAGCAACAAGCCGCTCGCCCCCGCCAGCAGCGACATTAACGCTTGCGGACGATGGAAGCCCAGCAGCATTGCCAGCATGAAGAGATAAGCCCACACGCTCAGGCTCAGGTGACTCAGGCCCAGCGCAACCCAGAAGCCAAGCGCAATAACAAAGGCGGCAAAGCGACGAATGACGAGCGACGAATGACGAATGGGCTGACCGCTGACCACTGACCGCTGACCGCTGACCACTGACCGCTGACCGCTGATTGTTGATTGCCGGTTGCCGTCTTCTTCGGCAGGATCAGGGGGTGTCTTTTGCCCTCCGTCCTTCGTCATTCGTTCTTCATCATTTTGAACTTTGAACTTTGAACTTTGAACTTCCGCCAGTCCTACCAAAAAGGTGGCGGAAAGCAGCGCCCAGGGAAGGATGCCCCAAAAGAAGGCTTCGCTCCACGCGCCGCGTACGTACAGCGCGGCGATGGTGAAGGGGGCGTAGGTGTAAACCAGCGCGGCAACGCTGGCCCCCTGCGCGCCGATCCAGCTTTTTAGCCACAGATACAATCCACTGCTCCCGGCCAAAATACCGATGAGCGAAACTGCTTTTAGCGCCTTCAGCGGCGACAGGGGCAGCAGCGCCGCCAGATAGTAGGGTAACAGCCCGCCGCTGCGCCAGGGATCGAAGGGGATCAAGGCGGGGCGCCATGCGAAATTGAAGATATTTTCTTTGAGGTTAGCCCCGCTCCACAAGGGAATAAAACCGCTGTGCGTTTGAAAATAGCCGGGGTAAAAAAGAGGCGCAACGGCAAAAATGCTCAATCCCAGCGTGAGCCAAAGGTATTTGTCTTTTAGCATAATAATGTTAGCCCAGTATTTCGGTCAACAGCGGACGTAATTCAGTGGGCATCACCAACAAAAGGTTAGCGTCTACAGTGGCTTCCACCAGCAGGCCGCGTAACCGGAGGCGCCCCATCATTGTGTCGGGAACGTGAAATTGCCAGTAGGGGGATTCTTCCAGATCGTTGTCATAGCGGGCGTTAAAGTCTGCCCAACTTATTTTGCCGTCGTTAGCCAGTATTTGTCGCAGCGCGTCGCGTTCCTTGTCCGTCAATGGTTCTATTGCGTATTTTAGAGCGTCTTCGTCGCTAAGCGATTCGATGATGCGCTGGATCAGATCCGCCTTACGCAGTCCTGACCATCCGCCCCACATTATCACTTCGCGGGCCATGCCGGTGAGTGAGTCTTTAGTATAGAGGGAAAGCGCTTCGGTCAGAGTTGGCTTGGGTGTGGTGAGTTTGGTTTGCAGTTTGGCGCGTTTGGTCTGATTTCGTTTTTGCTGCTGTTTTTGAAAGGATGCAAAATTCTTCCTCACTGCGCTAAACATTTCCAGGCGCTCTGCGTTTTCTTCCAGATGTTGCAACAAGTTATGGGCTTGTTCGTAATCGGGGTTTATGTCCAGCGCCATTTTCAAAGCGGCTCGCGCTTGCTCTAATTCGCCTTTCTCTACTGCTATGCGGGCTTGCGTGTACATATAAATGGACATTTCTTGCGAATGAAAACGCGTTAAATCAGCCAGCGGTTTTAGCATTTCTTCCGCGCCTTCAATATCTCCGTCACTTACCAGGTAATTGGCCAGATTGGCGCGTGGGAAAACGTAGAGCGGGTCTATTTCCAGCGCTGCGTAGAGCATTTCTTTGGCCTTTTCGCTTTCACTGCGTTTAGCGTAAATGGTAGCCAGATTATTGTAGGCTTCTTTGATATTGGGATTTTTGGCTATCAACTGTTGAAACAGGCTTATGGCTTTTTCAACCTGCCCCTTTCTTTTGGAGGTCTCTGTAGCTTGTTCCAGCATATCCCATTCTTCAGGCGTGTAGTCTTCGTCCGCTTCGTCGTTGATCTCGTAGGCGCGTATAAGAATATCCTCCCACTTCCCCTCTCGCCATATCCGCAGCGGTTTATCGTCGGAAAGTTTCCCCGTCTTTGATAACTCCATAATGGCTTGCATTCGTATTTGGTCGTCTCCGGTCTGGCTGGTTCCAAAGCGACGCAGCGCAGCGTGGGCGGCGGGTGTGCCGATAGCCCCCAGGATGCCAATACCTGCTTCTGGCTGATCCTCTTCCCAGATGAATTTTTCTGCTGCCAATACTATTTGGGGGAAGCGTGCCGCGAAATCACCCATTTTTTGCCGGAATTTCTTTTCCGGCATAGTGTCATGTTTTCCAAACAGGGCAATAAATTCTTCCATTCTGGCGCGCGGCAGCAATTCAGCGCTGTGGAAGTAGGGGTAGCGCTTGCTGTAACCCGGTCCCGCTTTGCCGCTGTGCAGCGCCGACAGCAGTTTGCCTGTCCAGGGGAAATGTTTTTTCAATTTTTTCAAGCGACGTTTGGCGCTGCGCTGGCGGTTGGTGTTGGCCTCGGCAATGGCCATGAAGAGATGGGTTTGATGACGAGAGCCGGATGTTCTGTCCGGGCCGGCGCTGGCTTCCTCAAGGGGAAGCAGCAGCTCGTATACAGCTTCATCTTCGCCCAGAATTGCGGCGGCTTCCATTTTTTTAAGGCGGTCGCTATTGCCTTGTGGTGTGATGTCTCGCAATTGCGGCCAAAATGCTCGCGCCTCATCTTCAGACTCTGTCCAGGCCACATAGCGAATAATATTGCTCAACGCTTGCAGGTTGTCCGCTTCATTAGCCAATACCTGACGGGATTCGTCAATGGCTTCTTGCGGCTGTCCATTATAGAACAAGGCCATAGAGAGATTGTTGCGCGGCGGCGGCCAATTCCCCAGAAGTTTTATGGCTTTTTGGTTGAACTTGATGCAGTCTTTATATTCTCCGCCATGCAGAGCTTGTTGGCCTTGCTCCATAAAACGCAGCCCTTGCTCCGTCTGCTTGGTGGACAGGTTGAGCTGCTTTGCCGTTTCCGCCACTTCAACTTCCAACATTTCTATGATCAGCCGAATTTCATTCATATCAGGCGTATCAAGGCGATGTTTTATAACTTGTCGATGAGCGCGCAGGGCAGAGGCTCTTAATTCTACCTGAAGGTACAGAGCAGCAAGGGGCAGCCAATAGTCCGAATCCTTGCTCAAATCCAAAGCCCATTCGTATCCAGACAGGGCGCCCCAGGCGTCGCCTGCTTTGGCGTGGGCGTAACCCAGATAGTAATGCAGGTCGGCTTGGTTGGAGTGGATGGACAAAAGCGGCTCCAGCAAGGCAATAGCCCCTTGAGCGTTTCCGGCGGCGATCATATCGTCGGCCTGCGCCAGCGCGGTCTGCAAATCGACATCTGCGTTTCGCTGCCAGGGGAAAATCCCGCTAAATGGTGATTTACGTTGTTTCTTTCGTTTTCGTTTGGCCATAAGATCTCCTCGTTGCTAAAGTGGCGGGTGATAGCGCGCGCGGCGTTCCGCCGCGCGCCATCATCCATTTTTTACTATCTGATTACAGTCTACTGATAATACCATCATTTGCCGTCTTGACAATCTTTTGACCACCCTTTATATTGAAAGTCTATCATTAAATTTTTCATTTTCATTAACCACAGACGGCCCGCCGGCAAGATAAAAGGAAATGAACAATGCGCAGATACATTTTGGCTCTGATATTGACTTTGCTTGCGCTGGCAGCGGTACTATTCACTGCGACGGCCCAAACGCCAACCCAGGCAGCGCCTACGGCGACGCCCCCTGCCGCAACGCCAACCGTCACCTCCCTCGTCATCGAAGTGCGGCAGCCGCCTCAGCCTCCCAAGAGTTTTTTGGAGCAATACGGCATTGTTGCTTTGTTGAGCGCTGTCATTGGCGGTCTCCTGCTCTTTGCTTTTCAAAAGCTCTTGGGACCTACCTTTGTCGAATGGGGAGAACAACTGAACGAGTGGCGCAAAGGCGCCGCCGGCCGTTTTAAAGAGAAGTACATCCCGGCTCTGGCCGAAGATCATCGCGCCCTGAAACTGGTGGGCGTGCGCGGCGGCGAAGGTCTGTCTCCCCCGCGCTTGAAGGAAGTCTACGTCACCCTGCAAATGGGCAGCCTTAAAGAGGCCGAAGCCGCGCTTGATCAATCCCTGACCATCGAGCGGGCCCTGTTCCGCCACCCCCTTTTGGTCATCCCGGGTGAACCGGGCGCGGGCAAAAGCACCCTGCTGGATTATTTGACTCTGGCCTTTAGCGGCGATATTCAAGCGCCGCATCTGGCTCAACTGGGCGATTTGCTGCCCGTTTACCTTCTCTTGCGCAACTGCGTGGGCAATGATGACTCCCTGGCCGAGTTGATGGCCGCCCCTGACTTTTTGCCCCTTGATCTCCCCCCGCCGGAAGACTTCTTTGAGCAACAATTGGACAAAGGACGCTGCCTGGTCCTGCTCGATGGGCTGGATGAAGTGATTGATCAAAAGGAACGCGACCAGGCCGCGAGCAAGATCAACCGCCTGGTGCGAGACTATCCCCGGAATCGTTACATTGTTACTTGCCGCGCGGCCGGCTGGCGCGAAGGGATCCTGACCGGCGACTTCATCACCCTCTACGTCCGCAGCTTCAGCGACGCCGACATCAAACGCTTTGCCCTTGGTTGGTACCGCGCCGTCCTCAGTCAAAAAGCGCGGGCGCGAATAGATTTGAGCGCCGAAGGCCGACAACGCGAGTTGAACAAAGCCAAAAGCCGGGCCGAAGGGCAAGCCAGAAAATTGACCGCCGCCCTGTATGGCAACGCCGGCCTCTATCGTCTGGCCCGCACCCCCATCATTCTATCCCTTATTGCCCTGGTTCATTACCGCCGCACCCGGCTGCCCCAGGGACGGGCTGAACTCTACCAGGAATGCCTGAAAATATTGCTGGATACCTGGGACAGCAATGACAAGGATTTGGAGATCACAGGCCCTACTTACAAGGCCAAAGAAGCCATCCTGCGTGAAATTGCTCACTATTTTCACAGCGCCGAAAAGACCGAAGCCGGCCGCGAGGAATTGGAGAGCCTGATCAAACCGCTCATTCCCCGCCTGAAATGCCCCATCAGCGCGGCTGAAACCCTGCGCCAGATCGAGGAGCGCAGCGGCATTCTGGTTGCCCGCGCCATTGCCCGCTACGTCTTTGCCCACCGCACCCTGCAAGAATATCTGACCGCCGTTAAGTTGAGCGGCAACAAAGACTTTGATCTGCAATTCTTTGCCCCCTACCTGCGCGCTGAACCCTGGCGCGAAGTGATTCTCCTCTACGCCGGGCTGGTGGAAGACGCCACCGCCTTGCTTCGCTTCATTCTCTCACAGCCGGATGACGACGATTTGAATATGCTCATCCTGGCCGGCCAATGTCTGGCCGAAGATGCGCAACTGGACGAGAGCGCGCGGGCCGAGGCTCTGAAACGCCTGGAGACGGCCTTCCGCTCGCCGGAGGCCGCCCGGAATCCGCTGACTTTCCGCCGTTTGGGAGAAACCCTGGCCGCCATTGGCGGCAGCGATATGCTGGCCTTCTTTGCCGACTTACTGGACAAAGGAGAACCGGCCCAGCGCGCGGTTGCGGCCAACGCCCTGGGACAGGTAGGCAAAACTTCCGATCCTGCCGCCGCTGCGGAGCGGTTGATAGCGCATTTGAGCCTGGATAACAAGGTCAAAACAAGCCGCGCTATATGCCTGGCCCTGGCCGAATTGGGCGTGAAGGAGGAGCGCGTCCTGACCGCTCTGAAGCAAGTCCGCCGGGAGGGGAACGAGGCGCTGCGCGGCCCGGCCCTGTGGGCGCTGCGGGGCGGTTCGTGGTGCAACTACAGGCTCAGCGCCCGCTGCGCCTGCCGCGACTGGGGCAGCACCTGGTACAGGAGCAGCGACATCGGGTTTCGGGTGTTAGTCTCCCCCATTTTTTCTGAGTCCTGAAATTCTGGGGGCACTACAGCGGATGGACGAAAGGAACGGATGGGGCTGGTGGGCGGGCAAAAATCCGTTGAATTCG
>DUEH01000159.1 GCA_011192195.1 Chloroflexota bacterium
AACATTTCTGGATGCGTATGTCAACACAAACTATCTTCTCCCGCTTCAAGGTGAAAGTCTTGACAGGTTTTATGTCAACAGAGGGATTCAATCGGAACTGCGCGCCTTGTTGGGTGAACTGGCCGCCGGAGCCAGAGCCAATCCCCCCAGCAATACTAAATTTCTTTTTGTTGGACATACCGGTTGCGGTAAAAGCACTGAACTGTCAAAGCTGGTAGACATTATTAAAGCCGGCAAAGATCGCTACCAGTTTGTTAAAAATGTTTTCTTGCCTATTCAGTATTCCATCAGTGAGATTGTTGGGCTTTACAATATTGAATTTGTGGACTTGGCCCTCTCGATGATCATTGGCATCTACAAAGAGATGGAACATCTGGGGCATACGGTAGATGAGAGCGCCGCGCGCCGGATATATGATTGGTTGTATCAGGGCAGCGATCCTTTTGACGACGATCCTGATGGCCCGGGGCCAAATTTGGGACTGGGAAGCTTGATTCGCTTGATAGATGTACGCCTGAAGAGCGAAGGAGAAGTACGCGAAGAGATAAGACAGCGCATTCGCAAATATATCCCGGAGTTGATCAACTTGATCAACCAGACCATTGCCGAAGTATCTTACGTGACCGGTAAAAATGTTTTGCTGATCATTGATGACCTGGACAAAATTCAACCGCTGGATGCGGCTTTGAATGTATTCAGAGAACACGTAAAAAGCCTGTCTTCCTTCCAATGTTTTGTTATTTACACCGCTCCCATTTCTCTGCTGTACGACGCTTACTCAAAACACGTAGGGCAATTTCTGGAAATTCATTATATGCCTATGTTTCGGGTAAGGGATAAAACCGGCAAACCGGAAGCGCCGGACAGTCAGGACGTGCAGACGCTGCGTGAAATTATCTATCGGCGGGTACATCCCAGCCTTTTTGAAGAAGGCGTGGTAGATGAGGCCATTTATCTTACCGGCGGTATCTTGAGAGAATTAATTCGCGTTATCAGAGGCTGCTGTGTGTACTGTCACGAGTACGAAATAGGCAAGATTTCCCATCACATCATCCAGATGCAAAAGCGTAAACTCAAGAGCGAATATTATCGAATGCTGGAACATGTAGATTATAAATGGCTGCAACGAGTGGCCGTAACAAAAAATCGGGCTGACGTTGATATGCGTCATCTTGAATCCTTATGCGTTTTATATTATCCCAACGGAAAGGGCTGGTTCGACGTTCATCCGGTTGTTGGAGAATTACTGGAAGAATGGAAACAAGAGACGGCTTCTCCGCCTGCTTAGGCTGATCCCTATGACCGCATTTGATTCCCCCAAAAAAACCAGACGCCTGGGCGCCACCAGTGAATTGAATCACCTGGCGGGTCTCTTTCCGGATGAGGTTCGGATGATGATGGCTACCCTGAAAATGAGTAGTTTGGGCGGCCTGAATGTAGCCGAGTGCGAAAATCTGGAATTGCAAAACAGGCTGTTTGAGTATTTTCGCCAGCGTCTGGAAGATGAGCGAATTTATCTTTATCTTTTTGAGGTTGATGAAAAACACATCAATTTGGTGAATAGTTTATCAGAGCTGACTGATCAGGCGCGTTTTAAAAATTTGGAGCTAACCGGCAAATACAAATCTATTGTCATTTTTGTTCACGGCCTGGAGCAATTGAACGAAGCGGATAGCATCCGTTTTTTGCAATTGCTCAATTTTTTACGTGATCGTTTTACCCGTATTGCTCAGCCGGTAGTTATTTGGGCAAAACCTTCTTTTGTCACCAAAATGGCGCGTCATGCGCCCGACTTTTGGAGTTGGAAAGGGACATTGTTTAGTTTTCCCTCTGATTCTGTTGAGATTGCCGCTGTAAAAGATACGCAATTAGGAAAAGCGCCCCCCATTCAGCGTTATCTGCAAGCCTTGAAACAAGACCCTGATTACTCGGTGTGGGCTGATCTGTATTTGCCTTTAAAAGCGGTTCCCGTTTTAGAGACGGCTTACGCCCCGGTGATTCGTCACACATTTACAGAACAAGAATTGACCCAACTGACTAATATTTTCCCCAACGTTCAGGAGATGGCGGCCAATCAAATAGTCTTCAAAAGAGGAGACATTGGCGCAGCCTGTTACGTACTGTTAGAAGGTGAGGTAGAGATAAGTATTCCCAACATGTTGGGAGAAGATATTGTAGTCAACCAACTCAGACGCGGCGATTTTGTTGGTGAGATTGCGTTAATAAAAAGTGTACCGCGCACTGCAACGGTAAAGACCACTGCCAATTGTAAATTCCTCACCTTTAGCAAAACAGAATTAAGACCTGTGGCCGCAAAAATTCCCAAATTATTGACCTTGATGGGCGATATTGCGGACCGTCGCTTTGAAGATATTGCCAGAGTTTCGCAAGACGCTTATGGCGCTGCTAATGTGTCTTCACTCTATCGTTTTGACCGGCCAAAAAGTCTGGCGCCGTCTGCGCCCACGGATGTTTTTGAGATTCTGGACAAAGAACCAAAAATAGTATTACTTGGCGACCCAGGCGCCGGCAAAACAACCGTGTTGCGGGCAATTGTGTTAAAGCTGACCGAAGCGGCTCAGCAAAATCTACAACAGGGCAAAACATCCTTTAGAATACCGATCTATATTAAATTGAGCGCTTTAACGCCGGGAAAGCGTATTGAAGGTCTTGTCTTAAGTGGTTTTCAGAGTTACGGTTTAACGCAATTAGAAACCGAAAATGATATTCGCCAGTTTCTACAGGGACACAGAAGCGACATTGCGCCGAAAGTTCGTTTTACTTTCATTATGGATAGCTTGAATGAAATGAAAGGAGAAGAAGCCGACGCTATACTTAGTCAATTCATTCAGACGTACCCCCAGCACCAATTCATTTTGGCTTGCCGTCTGCAAGATTACGTCTCTATAAAAGATTTTAAAACCATTCGTTTACAAACCCTGACACGCCATGACATTGAAGTTTTTTTAACCAATTATCTGGGAAAAGCGCGAGGGAAAAAAGTAGCCAGAGAAATTTATAGTGATCGGCAGCTCATAGACCTGGCTCAGACGCCTCTGGCTTTGTACATGTTTGCCCAAATCACCAGACAGGGGGCGGACAGCCTGCCTAAAAATCGGGGCGTTCTTTTTGAAAAGTTTACCGATAATCTATTAGAGCGCATTGATTCTGAATGGTGGAAACTATTTGGACGTTCCAGAAGTAAAACGCCCTTGCCGCTTAGAAAGGTAATTTTAGCTCAGTTGGGGCTGGCTATGCAGCAAGAGCGCGTTTTCACCTACCCCAAAAAGCGCTGGTTACAACTTATTGCGCAGCAAATTGCTCTGTACAAAAAGATAGATACAGAAAGAATTTTTAAGCGCATTAACTACAGTACTCTGGAAGATATTCATGAAGAAATAAAATTCAGCGGACTTATTCGCTACAATAGCAACAGCGAACAAACAAAAATAGAGTTTGCCCACCAAACGTACCAGGAATTTTTTGCCGCCCTGGCCTTGCGTAGTCAGGCTCAGCCTCTTGGGGAATACCTTGCTACGCCAGACTCCTTAAAACATTGGCATAGTACCATTATTTTTCTTTATGGTATTTCAAATGACCGTATTTCGCTCTTTTTGCAAATTTTGGGAGAAACAAATAACTATGCCAGAATATGGCTGGCGGCGCAAAGCCTGGCCCTGTCCGGCGAAGAAATTGCGGTAGCTACGGAAAAATTTGAAGCGCAACTTCCTGCCGAACAAAAATTTGCCATGCTCTTTAGCGTAGGTCTGGCCTTGTATCAGGTGGGGCGTTATCCGGAAGCGCTAACCTATCTCCTGAAAGCCGCCGATCTGGAACCCGGCAACGCCGAAGTGCAGTACGAACTTGGCTCCCTTTATCGTCAATTGAATCAGTATAAACGCGCCATTTTTCATTTAGAGGAATCCATTAAATTTCGATCTGACTTTGTGGATGCTTATAACCAACTGGGTATCACCTACTATGACCAACAGCAGTATGAAGAGGCGCTCACCATCTTTACCGCTACCACCCAACTGGATCCCGGCAACGCTCACCACTACTACAATCTGGGAACCGTACAAAAGGTAATACAAGATTACAAGTTGGCCCGTGATACCTTTCAAACGGCCTTGCAACTAAAGCCTGACTACACGGAAGCCCGTACGCAACTTGATGTATTGGAAAAGGCATTCTCTTCGCGCGTGGTGCAGGTGCTAAAATCCATCCCTATGCTGAACAAGCTCACCCTTGAACAGTCCATTATGCTGGCCGATCGTCTCAAAGTGGCAGACTACAGGGCCGGCGCCATTGTCTTTCATATGGGAGAAATGGGCAATACGTTTTACATTATCAACTCCGGGCGCGTGCAGGTCTTGGCGCCTGAAATTCAGGGCCTAAGCGCCCGCCCCGCCTCTCATATTCTCAATAACCTTAAAGCAGGCGACTTTTTTGGTGAAATCGCCTTGCTGCGTGCAGTTCCCCGTACCGCCACCATTCGCTGCGCCACCGATGTGCGTCTTCTGGAGTTGAGCCGGGAAGATTTTGACCTGATTGTGGAAGATTATCCCTCTATTGCCCACAACCTGGCTGAAACATCCGGCTATCGCCTGTTGCAAGACAGGCAATCCGGCAGAACAAGCGTGGCTGAAAAATATTATGACCCCAGCTATTTGCAAGAATTATTACATCAGCAAGATGAAGTGACGGTGCTGATGGGAGATATTCACGGCTCAACCTTCCTCACCGACGCCGTTGGCCCGGAATTGATGATTGCCTTTCTGGATGAATACTTGTTGCGCATGTCTGATATTGTGGTTAATGCCGGCGGCGCAATGGACAAGAGCCTGGGCGACAGCGTGATGGGCGTTTTTGGAAAATTCCCGGAACGTTCCGGTGAATCAGCCACCAGCCCGGCTTTGCGCGCCCTTTTTGCGGGCGTGCAAATGCGAGAAGCCTACCTGGAGTTGCGCGAGGAATGGAAAGCCAAATCGCCGCTGTTTATGAAAACCGGTATGGGCATAGGAATTAGCATTGGGCCGGTCTCCATTGGGACGGTTGGCGCGGAGGGGGCAATGGTGGGCGCGGCAGTCAACCTGAGCAACAAGTTGAGTAAAATGGCTATCAGAGGCCGCGATGAAAGCGAAATTTACATTGACCAGAAAACCAGAGAAATACTTGGCGACGCCGTTAAAGTAGAACTGCTGGACCCCACCTACGTCATCGGCAAGGCAGGCGGCGTACAATTCAACGCCTATCGCGTGATTTAAATTTCGGAACATTGTCAGAACACCGGCGTGGTAAATTGTCCAGCGACGAATGACCGCGAAGCGTAACAAATGACCTCACTACCGTATACCCTCTGGATTTGACAGCAGTTTCAGCTCCCGGGACCGCCGACCATTGACCGTTGACCGCCGAAATTCATCAAAATCGCGCTTTTACGACGGTCAGCGGTCTGCCGTCGGC
>DUEH01000016.1 GCA_011192195.1 Chloroflexota bacterium
GGGAAAGAATGTGGGGAAAGCAAAACACCCCCTGAAAGCAATTCAGGAGGTGCGGGGCAATGATAAAAAAGAAGAAACTTGCACCACACCCTTCCACGAAGGTTTACGATGCACGATTCAGGTGAGCGACCTGGCTTCTTGATCAAAATCAAGTTACAGTTGCGGGACAGCGCCGGACTTTAACCGGCTTCGTCATTACCGCCCGTGCCATCCGGGGCAACGGGCGCCTAAAACGTGACAATCATTCAATTGTGCGCTTACAGTAAATCAGTTCGGGTGATTTGTCAAATTTCAGAAAGGGAAAACTCAGTCGGCGTCTTCAGCAAAGGGGGAAAGGAGTTTACCGGGAGAGGGTGTAGCAGGTTTTTTGGTTTCTTCCAGGCGGGGCGCTGCGGCAGCCTTGCCTGCTAATTTTTTAGACGCCTCGCCCGGCAATGCCCAGTAGGTTTTGTCCAGCGTCTTCTGATTAGCGTAGACTTTGGACAAAGGCGCATAAGCCGCCATCTGCATATTTTGGCGCAATCGAGGGGCCGGTCTCACCCAATAATCCTTGAATTGTTCCAAACTCACCGCTTCGGCGACAATGCCTTCCTTGTTAAGATTTGCTGTTTGGGCAATCAATCCGTCACTGTTATCCGAAAGCTGAAAAGGCTGCAATAATGCAGACTTGCCCACCAGATCAGGCGCCTTTGGGTTTAATAAATTGCTGCCGATGAGCGCGCTTTGAATTCCCGGCGCTTCGTTTTCATCCACGCGGGCCAGGAAAGCGTTTCTCATTTGCCGCCAGGCGGGTTGTCCGGCGGTTACGCTTAAATTTACTAAAATATCCGCCCCTTGATAAGCCAGAATACGGGCGCTTTCAGGATAGAGAGCGTCTTCTCCAATAAGAACGCCTATCCGCCCAACCGGCGTTTCGATGGGCTTAAAGCCTAAACCCGGATGACAGAAGCTTAACTCTTCAGGCGAAAGATGAACTTTGGCTTGCCGTCCTAAAATCATCCCGTTCGGATTAAATATGTACGCCTGATGGGTACATTCCGCTTCCTCGTCTTCGCGCAGGTAAAAGCTGCCGGCAACCAGCGTCACTTTGTATTTCAAGGCTGCGGCGCTGAATAAATCTATGTAGGCGTCATAAATTTCACCGGGAAAATGTTCCAGAACCTGAATCAAATCGCCTTTCAGTCCGCCCATAGCCTGAGAAGCGGCGGTTGCCGCGCGCCTCATCAGTTTACCCACCAGGCCGGACAATCGCTCTTTGCCTGCTTCGCTTTGCTTGAGCAAGTTGAACTTTGCATTGGAAGCCAAAGGCGGAACCAACATCAAGGGGCTAAGCGCCGGCAAGACCACCAGATTGGCGCCTTTGGCGCGGGCCATTTGCAAGAATCTAAAAATATCCTTTTGATAGTCCAGCGGCGTGTCATAAACTTTAACGCGCTGCTGAATGGCGCTGGCGACAAATTTACTCATATTTTACCCGGATGCAAAGGCAAGCGACTATTCTGGCGCAGGGCGTCAGCAAGAGATGCAGCGCGCCCGCCGCGATACAGGTTGATAATTTCGGCGATAATACAGATGGCAATTTCGGCGGGCGTTTCTGCGCCAATGTCCAGGCCGATGGGCGCGTGAACGCGCTTGAATTTCTCCGGCAAAACGCCTTCCTCTTTCGACAGCAATTCAAAGACGGCGCTGATCCGTCGCTTGCTGCCAATCATACCAATATAACGTACCGGTGAATCAATGATTTCCAGCAGACATTCCACGTCGTGGCTGTGTCCGCGCGTTACAAGCGCCACAAAGGTATTGCTATCAAGCGGCCAACGTCCCAAGGTTTCACGGAGAGGGCCAACGACGATCTTGTCAGCAGAGAAGAAGCGGGCCTGATTGGCGTATTGAGCGCGGTCGTCCATTACTACCACGTCAAAATCTATCATTTTTCCCAATTTCGCCAAGGCCAGACCTACGTGTCCGGCGCCCACAATGATCAGTTGGGGTGGGTTGTGTAATATTTCTACAAAAACTTCCAGATCGCCGCCGGCATAAGTCAATATCTGCGAAGTACCATCCACCAGTATTTGCTGAACATCGGCGTGAATCTGCCCGGTCAATGCTGGCAACGCCAGGCCGCCGCTCATCAGTCCGGCAGAACTCAAAACAACTCTACTGCCTAAAGCGGCGGTAAATTTCCCTTTGGCGGTCACAACGGTGACTAAAGCGGTTGCACGGTTGGCGTCAAGGGAATCTAACAAGGAAGAAACAATTGATGTCGTAGACATTTCTACCATCGCTCCACAAAAATTTCCATCACGCCGCCGCAAACGGCCTGCGCGTCCATCGAAATGTCGTCTGTTAAGTCCACGGTAACGGTTTCCGGTTGCCCGCTCTCTATCACATCCAGGCCGGTCTTGATCACGTTTGCCTCGCCGCAGCCGCCGCCCACCGTGCCGATATGCTGTCCGCCGGGATGGATAATCATTTTTGCGCCCACCTCGCGGGGTACAGAAMCWSWRSYWCKGRTANCGGNTWRCSRTTGCCANNKWGSYRCYGRSSTGCWSRMMTKCANNCARWTTNCRKTMARTKTGNYKGTNAWWTGTNRTTTGTCATTTGTCRTTTGTCATTCGTAGCTCGTCATTCGTCATTCGTAACTTGTAACCGGTGGTATTTTTTCTTGCCCGCYCKCAGRAGGATGCTGTCGTCGGTGAGGTCGGCGGGGGAGAGAGATGCTTCAATCTGGGCGACGCGCCGGTTGTTGAYGTATACGCCGCCTTGCTGCACCATTCTGCGAGCTTCGCCGCGAGATTTGGTYAGACCGGTTTCGGCAAAAATCTCCAGCACGCCAATGCCCGMCTCCAGACGATTTAGCGGGACGGCCGTTGTGGGCATTGCGCTCMAGTCGCCGCCGCTGGAAAAGGCGGCTTGAGCGGYTTTTTGCGCGGCTCTGGCTTCGGCTTCACCGTGCGTAATTTTTGTCGACTGATAGGCCAGAACTTTTTTGGCTTCTCTCAATTCCGCGCCCTGCAAGGCGGATAAGCGGCTAATTTCGTCCAGCGGCAGGAAGGTGAAGGTTTTTAGCAGCTTCTCCACATCGCGGTCATCGCAATTGATCCAGTACTGGTAGAAATCGTAGGGTTTGAATTTTGCCGCATTGAGCCAGACGGCGCCGGCAGCGGTTTTGCCCATTTTTGCGCCGCTGGCGGTGGTGAGCAGGGGATAGGTCATAGCGTGAACTGTGGCCCCTTCCACGCGCCTGATCAGGTCTACCCCGGCCAAAAGATTGCCCCATTGGTCATCGCCGCCCATTTGCAAGACGCAATTGCGCTGACGATAGAGTTCCAGATAGTCATAAGCCTGTAGAAGTTGGTAGTTGAACTCTATAAAGCTCAAACCACGCTCCAGTCGCTGGCGATAGGCTTCGGCGGTGAGCATACGATTAACGCTAAAATGGCGGCCAATATCGCGTAAAAATTCAATATAATTCAGCTTGAGCAACCAATCGGCATTATTGACATAAACAGTTTCCGCTTCGTCAACGTTGAGGTAGCGCTTTAATTGCGTCTCCAGGGCCTGCCCATTAGCGCGGATGGCGGTTTCAGAGAGCATTTGGCGCATTTCGGTCTTGCCGCTGGGGTCGCCGACCATTGTGGTGCCGCCGCCAATCAGGGCAATAGGCTTATGTCCGGCGCGCTGCATGTGCATCATCGCCATAATGGTGACCAAATTTCCCACGTGCAGGCTGTCGGCGGTGCTGTCGTAGCCAATGTAGAAAATCACGTTTCCATCGCTCAATAGTTTGCGGATGGCTTCTTCATCGGTGCTTTGGGCAATAAAGCCGCGCTTCTGCAAGGTATCAAAAACATTTTGGGTCATTGTTTCATCCCTGATGAGATAGGTTGATATAAACTTTGCCCATTATACCATAAAAGCTTGCTTTCTCAAGCCGGTTTTTGTTTGTCTGTCAACTGTGCTATACTTTTGGTAGACAAGGGGACGGGGAGACAAGGGGGCAAGGGGATGCTTTCCCTTCAGTTCACCAGCTCACCAGCCCACCAGCCCACCTGCTCCGTTCACACGCTGGCGGCGGGGTCAAAAAGGCGCTTATGTTCTTTGATGGCAAAGCGGTCAGTCATACCGGCAACGTAGTCGCAGACAACGCGATAGAGGTTGTCGTCTCTTAGTTTTTCTTGCGTTTGGAAAGGCAAAATTGACGTGTCTTCAATGAACGCGCCAAATAATTCGGCAATCAGCCGATTGGCTTTGTTGGCCATACGCATTACCCGCCAGTGAGAGTAGAGGTTTTTGTAAAGAAAGCGTTTTAATTCTTTGTGCATTTCAACAAAATCATCCTGATGGCTCACTATGTTGCGCGGCATATTTCTAATATCATCCACCGATTGAATGTTGTTATCGTTCAAAGCCTGGTAAGTTGCTTCGATGACGCTGGTCACTTCTTTGCCCACCAATCGGCGGACAATGCGGTGGCGATCCATATCGCTGATGATAGTTTTTCCGTTAATGCCCAACTCAGTTGTGACCAATCGCCACAGTTCTGAATCCTGAGTCAGTTGCGTGGGTGTGATCATTCCAGAGCGAAGCCCGTCATCCAGATCCGCAGTGGTGTAGGCAATTTCGTCGGCCAGATTGACAATTTGCGCTTCCAATGTGCCGCGCAAATGGGGATCGTAGGCAAAAGCCATTCCTTTATCGTATTCGGATTCGTGCTTCAGCATCCCCTCTCGCACTTCCCAGGTCAAATTCAGGCCGTTGAAATCAGGGAAACGCTGTTCCAGTTCTTCGATGATGCGTAAGCCCTGGTGGTTATGGTCAAAACCGCCGTGATCAGCCATCAGCTTATTCAGCGCTTCTTCACCGCTGTGTCCAAAGGGCCCGTGCCCCAGATCGTGGGCCAGGCAGATAGCCTCGGTCAAGTCTTCATTAGCGCGTAAAGCGCGGGCAATGGTGCGGCCAATTTGCGCCACTTCTACGGAATGGGTGAGGCGCGTGCGGTAGTAGTCGCCTTCAGTGATGATGAAGACCTGCGTTTTGTACTCCAGGCGTCTAAAGGCGGTGGTGTGAATCACCCGATCCCGGTCTCGCTGATAAGCGGTGCGGTAGGGGTGTTCGTCTTCCAGGTAAGCGCGTCCTTTGCTGTTGTTGCTGGTCATTGCATAAGGGGCCAGCATCTTATTTTCCTGTTCTTCTAAAAATTGTCTACTTAACATTATTTCATCTCCTGTGTAAACGGGTTTGTAGCCAGGCTCGTAACGTAGTGGAGCGCCGCCGTGAAACGCCACTTCGCTATCGCTGCGAGGCTCACTACGAGCCATTTTCATCTGGTGCGTATGAAGCCCCGCATCTTATGCGGTTCCTTAATTATGTCTAAAACCGATAAACCTGCTTTAAGCAAAAGAGAATTAGAAGTCCTGCAAGAAGTTGCCAAAGGCTACAGCAACCAGGAAATTGCCAGAGAATTAGTGATCAGTATGAACACGGTGCGCGTGCATCTGCGAAATATCTTTGGCAAACTGGAAGTCCAGTCTCGCACCGAGGCCACGATGTGGGCCGTAAAAGAAGGCTTGCTCACGCCGCCCAAATCGGCAGAAGAAGTTGAAGCTGACGAGGGTGACGATGAAGAAATAATGCCGATGCCATCGCTGGGCGTGCCGCGTTTAATAAGTTGGCAGCGTATTTATTTGGCCGTCGCAGTAGCGATAACCCTGATAGTTCTTGCCACCCCGCTCATCAAGCCCATTTTCTCCGCGCGCAGCAAAGGCGCTATCCCTCCGCCCCCGCTCAACGCCTCATCTTCCGCCCCGCCTGTCATCAATGCTCGCTGGATACGTCAAGGTGAAATATCTACCCCGCGCTCGCAGATGGCGTTGCTGGCCTGGCAAGGCAAGCTCTATCTCATCGGTGGTGAGCGCAGCAGCGGCGTGACCGGTCTGGTGGAAGTTTTTGACCCGGTTAGCAAAAGCTGGCAGGAAATTGCCGGTAAACCGACACTGGGCAAAGATATTCAAGGCGTGATCATCAGCGATAAGATACTTGTTGCCGGCGGCTGCGATAACGAGGGGCAGCCTGCCAACGCCCTGGAAACCTTCGATCTGAATGCCAACATCTGGCGCAGCGATGCTCAGGAAATGCCGGAAGCGCTCTGCGCTTACGCCGCCACCGCTTACAATGGTGAACTCTATGTGATTGGCGGCTGGAACGGCAAAAAGTATGTTGACTCGGTTTACGTTTACAACCCGCAGCAAAATGAATGGCGGCAATTGGAGCAGCCTTATCCGCTACAAGCAGGTTACGCTTCCGCCATTGCCGTAGGCGGCGAACTCCTGGTTGCCGGCGGTTATGACGATCAAAAAGAATTTTCCAGCGTCTACATTTTCGATGACAAAAGCGGTCAATGGCGCGAAGGCCCGCCCCTTATCCACCCGCGCGGCGGCCTCAGTCTGGCAATGGCGGGCGATAATCTCTACGCCATCGGCGGGGGGATGGATGCGCCTCTTGCCGTCAATGAAAAACTGAACCTGGAAGAAATGACATGGCAAGAAATAGAAACCCCCTATCTTGATCAATGGCGCACTTATGGAGCGGCTGCCATTGGCTCTGAACTTTTCTCCGTAGGCGGCTGGAACAAAGAATATCCTGCCACGCTTTTGTCTTACCAGACAGTATATAAAATTTTCATCCCGCTTTCGCCGTAGGGTTTGTTTCGGGTTTCAGGTTCTTTGTTTCAGGTTCAAAACCTGAAACAGGAAACCCGAAACCTGGAACTTAACAGCCAGAGACAACAAAAGCCTACATCACGTAGGCTTTAGGGGTATTGTTGTTTCCGGTTGGCGTTATAAGGGTTAGCGGGCAAAAGCTGAAATAAGCAAGCCGACTGACATACTCAAAACCACCAGAACACCCACAATCAGCATCACTATCTGAGAGGTACTCATTTTGGGTTTGGGTTGTTCCTGCGGTCTGGGGGCCGGCCCCTTTTTCTTGGGTCGTTTTTTACTGGTTTTCTTAGCCATTATTTTCTCCTGCGAAAATGGGTTTGTAGTTAGGCGCGTAACGTAGTGGAGCGCCGCCGTGCAACGCCACTTCGCTGTTGCTGCGAGGCTCACTACGAACCATTTTCATCTGGAACATATGAAACCCCACGTCTTATGCGGCTTCTGCACAGTGAGTTTGTATACGGCAACCATTATACCGCTTATAAAAACTTTGGCAAAAATTCTTCACCCTCACTCTCCATCAAAAGGCGCGTAGAATGACCTTATGGCGAACACTGCTGATTTTAAGTATTCTTTAGCCCGCCCATTTTTCGCAACGCCTTTGGCGCGCTTGACGGCTACGAAGTTGATTTAGCGCGCGCCATTGCTAATGCCTTAGACGCAAGTTTGGAAATGAGCGAAAGCGATCCCCGCTTAATTGCAGCCGGAGGCTGGGACGACAACTGGGACATTGCGCTGGCCTGGCTGCCCGTCACCGACAACGCTCAACAAGTCTTGACCTTCTCGCGCCCCTGCGCCTTCGATTCCGGCGCGCTGGTTGCGCATCAGGACAATCAAAGCGTCGCCGGGTTGCAGGATTTGGCGAACAAGCGCGTGGGCGTTCCCGCGCACAGTATTTACCAGCAGGTCTTAAGCGGACAAGCGCCGTCGTTGCAGGGCGAATACGTCGGCGGGGCCATTCCGTCCAATCTGCAAGTTATCCCCTACAACCGCGACGGCAACGCCTTTCGCGATCTGGCTCAGGGCGATGGCGTCACGCTGGACGCAGCGCTCCATTCCCGATGGGCTTTCAACGCCACCGTGCAGGCTGAATTTCCCCTGAAAATTGCGCAAAAAAAATATCTACCCCGTCCCCATTGGCCTTGCCTTTGACCGCAGCGGTATCCCCTCAGAGCAACTGTGTTACCACCTGCACTATCCGCTCCCACTGCCTTTTGCTCCAATAGCTCCGGGGGATACTTATCGTCATCCCTTCATCCGCCAGTGTCAGCGTTGTGCCACCGATTTCGCACTTGATGGGTTCCATTACTACTCCTCTCTCGCTCCAAAAATCGATAAAGATTGATTCTTTCTCTAAACTCCTGGATTGGCAAGCAGAGGTCACCGTTTTTTGATATTTAGTTGAGGTAGTTTACTTTTTCAAGACTCTCTATAGCAAGACAGAATAGGCTATGCGCAGGGCTGTTCAGTTCTATGTACCTGAGCAAAAATTTTGAGATACATCGCAGTGCCTCGTTATGTCATTCCTTCGGTTACACTCAGGACAGGTCTGAGCGAAGCCGAAGAATCCATACCCACTTGGCTAAACGAAGAAGCTTTTGCTCCGAAATGGCTATTTCCAGACCTGCCGAAGGTGAGCGTAGCCGAAGGAGCAGCTTGGTATGGATTCTTCGCTATCGCTAATGACATAGAATTGAACAGCTCTGGGAGCGTTCTTTGTTTTATCCGGCATCCGCCCAGGGCTTTCTCAAAGTCGAGGTGCGACGCATTTTTGCCCTTCAGATCGCCGAATTTACTACTCTAAAGTATCGGGTTACGCAATTTTTTAAGTGCGTTGCACCTGGTATTCCGACTTTGAGAAAGCCCTACATCCGCCAAGCGGGTAAAGCCAACCGTCATATACAACGTTTGAAAAACCGCCTTCTCCATCTTCTTTTGACATAAGGGAGTTCCAAAATTTAAATCCTCCCAAAACTTCAGCTTCGTACTTGCGCAGTCGGTTACTAAAATGTCATTTTGAGGAGGTACGACGAAAAATCCATCGATACTATGCGTGCAAGACAGGTTTGTATGGATTTTTCGGCAAAAAACGCCTCAAAATGACATTGCTAACTATGTTTCACGCATCGCAATTTTTGATTTTGGGAGGATTATTTTCTTGGAACTCCCTAAACCGCGTTTGCAATTGACTCGCATCATCCCTAATCCTGTGCTACAATTGAACAGTGAACGATGATAAATCGTTTGCAAGGCCGACAATGGGAACTTTTTTCAATTTTCAACGTCTATACAAACAGGGCGGCGCGCGTCATCTATCGAGACCTGTACACTGCCCAGACAAGAAGACAAATTCAACCAAGTAGAGGTGAAAACAAACAATGAAAAAACTGATCATCTTAAGTATAACCCTTTTAATGCTGACAACAGCCTGTGGACAAGCGGACGCGCCTACAGTTGAGACAGAAGCTCAAGCAGTTGTTCCCACCGCCGAAGCAACGAAGACCCCCTTACCAACGCCTTCGCCAACCCCCAAAGCGCTAGAAACTGTTGAAATAGTCAATGACGGCTCTGTATCCCCATTGGCCCGCTCAGTATCACCGGTTGAAAAGCCCGCCACAGAAATTGGAGGCGCAATGGACATATCAACCCTTCCCGCCAAAACGCAGGAAATGATCCAAAAAAGCAAAGAAATGTTGGTAGACCTGCTGGGCGACGGCCTGAAAGCCGAAGAAGTTTCCGTTGTCAGTGTAGAATCCAGAGAATGGAGAGATGGCAGTTTAGGTTGCCCGAAACCGGGAATGATGTACACGCAAGCAACCACATCCGGCTATTTGATTGTTTTAGAAGCTGGGGGACGTCAGTATGAATTTCATACCGGCGGGGTCAATTCCGGAGTACTCTGCAAGATTGACGGCAAACCGGCGTGGGAAGCGCTAAAGCAGTGAAAAATGAATAATGAACAGTGAAAAATAATGAACAGTGAAAAATTATTCATTATTCATTTTTCACTGTTCATTATTCATTGAATTGATTAGCGCAAAGACAAGGCTCTGGTTAGTTACCGTTACCGGTACGCTACAGGTTTTGCCGTCGAAGGTGGTTTTGATAAGATATTCGCCCACCGGCACATCGCCGAAGGTGAAGGTTTCACCCCATTGCGGGTCAAATGTGTAGCGATGATCCGGGTAAGTTCGGGTTTGCCGCCAGAATTTGTTGGGGTTGTCGGCGCGATGCAAGGTGATAAGCTGTTGCGGTACGTAGAAATTATTAACATCAACCACGCGCCCGGCAATCACCCCGTAACCTTCATCGGGACGCACCCACAAGTTCGGGTTCTGCGTACTCAAATAGCTGTTTTCACCCAATCGCACTTCCAGATGCAAGTGCGGCCCCAGAGCTACGCCGCGCTGCCCCACCAGAGCAATAGGCTGTCCGGCGCTTACGCTCTCTCCCTCTTGTACCAAAACTTTTTCCACGTGACCATACAAGGTAAATACGCTCAAGGCATCTTCCGGTTCGTCAGACGCGGCCCATTTGTCATGCTGAATGACTACCGCTTGCCCGTAAAAATTCAGTTCCGGGCCAATGGCGCGCGTCAGGTCATCACTGGCAAAAACAACCAGCCCGTCGCCAACAGCAACAATGGGGGTGTTCTGGGGATTCTGAATATCTGAGCCGCGATGCCACAGGTACTCGCCGTTATTGTTGGTTCCGTAGGGATAGTACCAGCTTCCCCAGGTGTAGTAGGCGTCGGTGAAGGGGCGAGTGAACCAGAAGTGGCTTTCGGCCTGCGTGTAATCGGGCGCGTCAGTGGCGGGGAGGGTGCGCGGCACAGGCGTGGGAGTAAGGGTAGGCGTGGGCGTTTCTGTGGGAGGGCCGGATGGCGTACTGGTGGCCGTCAGCGTAGGCGTCGAAGTAATTTCAAGGGTAGGGGTAAGCGTGGGCGTCGAAGTAATTTCAGGGGTGAGCGTCGGTGTTGCCGTGAGTTCTGCCGTTGCCGTAGCCGATGGAAGCGCGGTGAAGGTGGGTAAAATTTCTGTTGCCGAAATTGTTGGAGTATGCGTTGCCGAAGCAGTGGGGCTGGCAGTTGGCGTAGCGGTGTTGGTATGGGTGGGCAAAACGGTGGGGCTTGAGGGCGCAGTAGGCGCATCTGTTGACGTTGCTGCAGGCGTATTTGAAGCTGTTGCCGCTGCGGCTGTATTAGTAGAAGCTATTGTAAGCGTTGGCGGCGTCGGCGCAACATCAGTCATTTCCGCGCGTTTTGACATCAGGGTCATATAACCGCTGAGCAAAAAGACAATGGTCAGGGTAAGGGCAAGCAGTTTTGCAATTTGGAAAAGCGTTGAGTTTTGTGACATTTTGGATTTACGATTTACGATTTTGGATTTACGATTAGAGAACACAAATCGTCAATCGTAAATCCAAAATCGTAAGTCAATTATGGCGTCCAGACAATGTGTTCTTCTGTCCAGCCGAAGGAATGGGCGACATCAACCTGAACAATGCCATCCAGCGAAGCTTCCAGATCGAAAAGTTGGTGTTTCTGCTCTCCGGTGGGGGTTGCAACCCAAATAGCCCAGTGTCCATCCCTATTAGAGGCAAAGGCCAGATATTGGCCGTCGGGCGACCAGACAGGCAAGCCGTCGTCGCCGTCTGCGTCATTGGTGATGCGCTGTAAATTTTGCCCGTCCAGTCCGATGGTGTAGATTTCCCACACGCCGTCTTTGTTCGACATAAAAGCTGCCGTCGAATTATCGGGGGAAATACTGGGGGCGGTGTCATCGGCGTTGATGGTAAGCTGCATAGGGAATGCGCCGTCCAGATTGCTGACAATCAAACCGCAGGTTCCGCCGTCCAGACAGCCTTTATAAACCATTCGCCCATCAGAGGTGAGCGCGGGCATTGCGCCTTGAATAGGCGCTCCCTCGCGGCGCAGCACTTCCGGCTCTGCGCCAACGGTTCGATAAATGGCGGGCGTTTCGCCTCCTTCGCGGGAGTGGAAGACAAAGAACTGTTCGCCGGGGTCAAAGGCGGGGCTGGCGGCTTCAAAGAAAGGAGAGAATAGCCAGTGGTTGGTTTCGCCCACCACGCGGGTGATCAGGCCGCGCTCGTCCGCTTTCCAGGAGCGATAGGCGATGTTTGCGCCGGTTTTGTTCATTGCCGGTTGGCTGGCTTCCATAGCCAGCAATTCCTGATCGCTGCCGTCGGTGTTGGCGCGGTAGATGTCGTAGGTTTGGCGGGCGGAATCGTAAAGTGGGAAGACGATTTTGCCGGGTAAACGCTGTTCACCGCGAGCCAGGGGCTGCTCTCTGGAAACAAAATCGGGCAGCGGAACCGGGGCAACGGCGGTGGGTATTTCTTCAACTTGCGTGGTGGGCGATTCAACGACAACCGGCGTTTCTTCTGTACCTGAAGCGCTTGGGGAGGGCGTTTCTACAACGACAACCGGCGCGGTGTTTGTTGCCTGCGGCGCAACTTCTAGCGTTGCGGCAGCTATTTCAGGTTGCTGCTTGGCAATTATCGGCGCCGAAGTAGGCGTAATAGTGGGGATGATGGCAATTTCCTGCTGTTCCGGCCCCCATAGCTTCAGGTTGTCAAAGCTTACCCAGATATGCGAATCGGTGAAGGTGCTGGCAAAGAAACCGAAATTACCTTGAGAAAAATCGCCATCGCTAACGCGGGCCAGTTCTTGGCCGTTGGCGTAAATAATAATTTCCGGCCCAAAGGCGGATATTTTCAGCACGTTGGTGGCTTGCCCCTGATTGAGCGCGTCAGATTGTGTCCAATCAACCAGAGTCGCCCATTCTTCATTGTGAAATTTAGTGAGGAGAAAGTAGCCGTCTCCGGAAACGTCGAAGCGGTAATAGTTGTTCTGGTCTACGTAGCGAAAGATCAGGCCGTAGGTGTTAGCTTCGCCGCCGTCTTCCAGGGTGGCTTCTACTTCTACCTCAAAATCGGCGGCATTGCGATTAGCCAATCCCCACACTACCAGATTGTTGGTGGTTATTTCTATGTGGTATTTACTGTTGCCGTATTGTTTGGTGTACCCTTTGCCAAAGGCATCATCCCAACCGCTGTCAGACGCGCTGAAATCATCTTCAAATTGCAATACCAGATTGGCTTCGGCAAGCGGCGTTGTGCGAATGAGCGCTACGGCTTCGGTGGGGGGGACAGCGGCGGGTTTTTGCTGGCTATCTTTATTTCCACGGAACCAAAGAATAATTCCGGCAACGGCCAGCAGCAAGATCAAGATCAGACCGCCGGTAATCCAGGCTAATCCAGACGAGCTGGTTTTTGTCTCTGGCGCCGTCGATGAAGTTGAGGCGGGTAACTCATAGGGAGGCGTTGGGCCGCCGACAATGGCGCTGGACGGGTCAAAAGGAGCGTCTGTTTCGTCCATTGGGTCTCTGAAGACAAAAACGGTTTCTCCCATTGCAATCTGGTCTTCGTGAGACAGGGGTTGCGGAACGTTGATAGACATTCCGTTCAAGTAGGTTTGGTTGGCGCTGCCCAAGTCTAATAAAAGCCATTTGCCGTCGTCAAAAGAAATCTGACAGTGGTAGCGAGATATTTTAGGGTCGGCCAGAGCTATATCATTGTCCGTTTCCCGGCCAATTCGCGTTTTGAATTTAAGGGTGTAGATTTTCCCTGTAAAGTCGCCCTGGACAACTTCTAATTTGGGTACCAACGATGGTCCGACAATGGTTGAATCGCCGTATTGTTGATCATCCATAGCCCACTCCTTGTGCAGATAACCTCAAGGTGAAGATTATAGCAGATGCCTGGATAATAGGGAAGTGGGAAAGATGACAGGGAGACAAGGGGAGGGGGGAGAATGGACGGCTAGAACAAAGCATTGTTCCCGAAATAGGGCTTAAAAGACTAAAATCCATTCACAATCAGGTAATGGTTAAGTTGCAAGTGATGATTGCGGAATTCAAAACTGTAGTTTTGGACTCCATCACTTACTTTTTTACCACTACCCACAATTAGTTATTCACCAATTCACCAATTTCTTGGGAGGTGTAGGCAAAATTCAATCTTTCTCTCTTTGTTATCTGCTTTATTAGCTTGATGCGTATGGGGTGAATGGGTACCTATTGTTTACTTTCTACTGCCTGTTGCAATTTTACTTCAAGCTTCTTAATTTGGGGGGCGTTGGGATGCAAAGCTTCGACTTCTTCCAGGGCTTGTTGGGCCTGATCAATTCGCTGTGTGTTGAGGTAGGCTACCACCAGCGCCAGATGATAATCCAGGTTTCCGGCGCTTTTGGCTACAGCGCGACGCAGGTGAATAATGGCATTCCCCCACATTCCCAGACGCGCGTATTTGCGCGCGCTCAAGTAAAGCGACGGGGCATTTGTGGCGTCCTGATCCAGATGCAATCGAAGTCGGCTTTCTTCAAAGGTGAAATCTTTCCACAAATTATTGGTAATGAGCAGTTGCAACAGCCCCAACAAAACACCCAAAAAACCGCCGAACATTATCCAACGCGAAGGGGAAAAGATCATGCCAAAGATGCCAATAAGTAACATCATTCCTGAATTGAGCAGGTACATCAAATGACCATAAGGAACCCGTAAAAAAAGTATCAGCATCAGGTTCAAAGAATAAAATGCAATGGCAACAATTGTCCAAAACATCCACACAGGGAAAAATTCCAGCACTTGATCTGTCACCGATGCCGGGTAATTCACCGTCTGTCCAAAGTACAAAGGCCAAAAATGATAGAAGGCGGGTAGGGCATAGAACGCGCAAATGAATGAAAAATAGCCCACGCCAAAAGCTGCGGTATAAAAAGCAGTATAAATCTGCAAGAAAATTCCGCGCCATAGCCATACAGACCGTTCAGGGCTTAAACGCTGTCTGATGAGCAATTGCCGGTGACAATGGGGGCATATTTTGTCTTCAGGAGAGGTCAACGTGGTGCAGTAGGGGCAAAGCCATTCGTTTTCAAATTCGTCTTGCAGTGGCTTTTCCGGGATGATAATTTTAGGCGGAGGAGCAAGGGGTTTGGGCGGTTCAATGCTTGGCTGCTGGGCCAGCGATGCCTTGAGACGCTGGTTTCTCACCCAGAGTATTCCTTTTTGAGCGGCTTCATTATCCGGCTCCAGCGCAAGCGCATTTTCAAGGCAAAGTTCTTTCTCATCCAGATCATCTACTACTGAACTGAGCCACAACCAGGCCAAAATCTGATTCTCGTCAGCCTTGACTACATCCAGCAAAAGCTGATACGCCTTCTTTTTTTCGCCCGTTTTAGCCGCTAAAATCCCCTGCCGAAGCTTGTCTTGCAAATCCATCGCCGCGCTCCTTGCTATTCTGGGTAGTGGTAAAAAAGTAAGTGATGGAGTCCAAAACTACAGTTTTGAATTCCGCAATCATCACTTACAACTTAACCACTACCGCTATTCTGAAATTATACCACCTTTCAAACAAAAACTCCACCGTTTTGGTGGAGTTGGATGCGTTTAAAGTGAGTTGGAGAAGGGGGGAGATGGGGGGATACCCCCATAGTATGCCCCTGAGTCTGCCCCTCTTTTTGGGTGCTTTTTGGGTACGCCCCCCTGCCCGCGGCGCTTCTTATTTATTCACCGGCGCGGTTGCGGGTCGAACGCCCTTGTAAACGGTGCGTCCGCCGATAGTGCGTAAAATCAGTATGGGGGTTTTGCGCTTCAACTGTTGGTGCATTTCTGCCGGGGTCAACGGGGTATTATTGTTGGCTATAAACAATCTAAAAATAGAGGCCGTCAAGGTCAAATTGCCAGGGATGAAATCGGGGTTTTGGCTGCAATGAGATCGAATGGTATGCCACAGGCGGTCAACAGCAAAAACCTGCCCGGTATCCGGATCAACCCAATCTATCGTCCTGGTTTCCAAATCGGGTTCCGCCAAGTCCCGGTAGTCGTCGCAAAGGTGTTCCAGTAAATAACTTCGCAGGTTATGCCCTTTTTGCGCCCACCAGTTGAAATCAATGTGGAATTTAGTAGTCTTGGTTGGTTTTACGTATTTTGCCATAAGTTTAGTAGACGGTAGACGGTAGACGGTAGACGGGGAGGCATCCTCTATCTACTGTCTACTGTGTTTATTTTGCCGAAGGTTTATAAGTCCAGTAGCCGTGTCCCATCCAGACAAAGGAGGGATGTTTGCTTAATTCCTGCAATAGCGGACCGGGGGGACATCGTTTGACTACGTTGATTGCGCTGTACACAGTTTTGATATGTACGGCGCTTTGAGAAGAGAGTTTTACCAATTCAGGGAAGATATTCACCAGCAGCGTATAGAGCGGTGTGCCATTGCGTTCCACCTTTTTCCACAGCGCGTCAACAGCTTCCGAGCCTTCTTCGCCCAGGATCATCAGTTCATCATAGCTGCATGAAATAGCTCTTTTCCTCATCTGGAAGGCAAGTTGATTATTTCTAACGGTAACTACCCTGACCCATTCTTGCCGGGTGCGCTGCGGGGCAAACTCAACAATAAATTCCAGTGGGTCATCTGTTTTTTTAAGGGTGATAAAGGTACCCACCGGCAGTTGATATTTTTGATACCAATCTCCCAGACCATAAATATAATTATACTGATCAACATACCAGGTCAATATTTTTTCACCGCTTTGACTGTCAATCAGTTGCAAGGTCAGCAAAGCGTCATTATTATCAGGCAATAACTGCCGTACGGCAGGCAAAACAGGCAAAGTGCCAGAACGGCGATGCGGGTAATTCAAGACAAAAGTCACTTCTTTGTCCGAGGCAGATTTCAAAAACTCCGGCGGCGTATTTTCGTCATCAATTTCGCTGAGAAAAACTGTCAGGTCGCCGGGCAAAGTGATGGGGTCAAAAGAGAGTTGATCGTCAACAACAAGATTGTGGGGAGCTGCAATGACTTGCGGCGGCTTCAAGCGATCAAGATACCACAAAACGTGCTGCTCAGTTCCAACATTGAAGAAACGGGGGTCGTTTTCCAGGCGATGGTTAACCGAAAATCGCGCGGCGTCCGTTATTTTGCCGTTTTTCTGAAGCTCAAGTTGCTCAATCAGGGCATCTACATTGAGCGGCCCGGCGTTGATGTCAATAGCGGCGTCTACAATGTTCAATAAGCCTACGGGAACGTCAATCAGAAGGTCAGTCAAGAACCATTGGCTATCGCAGTGAACAAATTCATCATTCTGCTGTAGTCCCTGTGTCACTTTTGAACGAATAACGCGCTGGTATTTGCCGTAGATTTTTTGCACTTCCGACGCGCCGCCATCGCCCGCTTCTTCTTCGTAGGTAGAAGACAAAATGTGGTGGCTCCTGAAATCGGCGGCAAATTTTGCCGTCGTATGATTTCTATCGTCAAAGGTCACTTCTAAAATGCTAAAATCCCCATCTGATGGATTGTAGCCGGGTTTGATGCTGGCAACTGTTCCTATAAGATAATCAAGGTGCGGAAAAATCAGTTGGTCGCCGACTTCATAGCTCAAATCAATATGGTAAATTTTACCTTGTTGCAGTTCAGCTCGAATGGCCTGTTCTTCCGCCTCGATAGCCTGCTGCACAAAAAAGAGACCCACTTCGTCTACAAAAGCCGGTTCACCCGACTCCAGAAACTTGTTGTAGAGGGCCTCAATTGCCTGGTCTGTTACCTGATACTTTGATTGCCAGAAATCTAGGGTTTGAGTTGGTCGCTGGTTCAAAGGTACAACACTCCTGCTTCTCTTTACAATTCTAATCACAAAGCCGCATTATAGCAGTCTTCACAAGGCTTGACAAATGATAAATTGGCAATTGGGAACGTACTGACTTTTATGCTACACTATTGCTAAATACTTTTTTGGAGAGCAATTTATGAGCGAAAAACCCTATCGAATCGCTGTGTTTCAAGGTCTGGTTTTCAATGAAGCAGAGGAACCTGCCGAAGTAGCCTACATTGGCCCGGATGCGCATTATGTCATCCTGGATGACGGCTTCAAACGTCACGTTGAAGCCAAAACGGTTGACAAGCAGGTGGTTTCCTGGCTGCAGGAACAAATCTCTGCCAATCAGGACCAAGTCACTGAAGGGATGATGGATATGCTGGGTAAAGATGATCTCTTCACCAAAGCAATGATTGATTCTTCCATTAAAAATGTTGATCAGATGATGGAAACCGGCATCCCTGACGACGCGAAAATGTGGCTGGGCATGATGGGCTTCAGGATTGTAGTTGACGTTCACGGCGAAATAGTAAGTCTGGATATGCCCGTTCAGGAAGACTTTGAAGGGTAGCCTCCCAAGCGCCACGCCAACCCGCTCCACCGACGCCGCACGCGATTGTTACGCACCGCCATAGCGATGGCTTTGCGCGTTCCTACCAAAATCACCCGCTCTTTGGCCCGCGTAATGGCGGTATAAAGCAAATTGCGTTGCAGCATAATGTAATGTTGCGTCACCACGGGAATAACCACAACAGGGTATTCGCTGCCCTGAGATTTATGCACGGACATAGCGTAAGCCAGCGTCACTTCATCTAAATCGCTCAAATCGTAAGAGATCAGTCGTCCATCAAAGCGAATGGCCGCTTCACCTTCTTCCAGATCAATCCTTTCGATTACCCCCACATCTCCATTGAACACATCTTTATCATAATTATTACGCAATTGCAGCACTTTATCGCCGGCGCGATACAATCGGCCGCCGGATTGGTACTGCGTTTTGCCCGGTTTTGGCGGGTTGAGTTTTTCCTGCAAAAGCTGGTTCAGGTTCCCCACGCCCGCGCTGCCCCGGTGCATTGGCGCCAGTAATTGAATATCTTCCACCGAGTCTGCGTTAAATTTTTTGGGAACTCTGTTGGCGATGATGTCCACAACCAGCGGGGCAATTTCGTCCGGGTCTGCCTTGCCAAAAAAGTAGAAATCGTTTTTATCGGGGGGAAAAAGGGGAAACTCGCCCCGGTTTACGCGATGGGCGTTAGTGATGATGGTGCTATTTTGCGCCTGCCTGAAGATGACCTCCAGTTGCACGGTTGGCGCGGCCTCGGAATCAATCAAATCGCGCAGCACATTCCCCGCCCCCACCGACGGCAGTTGGTCGGGGTCGCCCACCAGCAGCAAATGCGTGCCGGGGCTGACGGCCTTGAGCAAGCTATTCATCAGAATCAGGTCAATCATACTCACCTCGTCCACAATGAGCATATCGGCTTGCAAAGGGTTATCCTGATTGCGCTTGAATTTAAATCCCGCTGAAGGGTTGACCTCCAGCAAGCGATGAATAGTTTTGGCTTCGTGGCCGGTTGTTTCGGTCATTCGCCTGGCCGCGCGTCCGGTGGGAGCGGCCAGGAGTACGCGCTTTCCTTTAGAGCGCAGCAAGCGCAAAACGGCGCGGATGGTGGTGGTTTTGCCCGTACCCGGCCCGCCGGTCAACAGGCTAACGGCTTGAGTCAGGGCTGTTTTCACCGCCTCTGCCTGTTTAGAAGCCAGCGTCAAGCCATCCTGCCGATGAATATGCTCAAAAGCAGCTTTCCAATCCAGATTTTTGAATTCCGGCATAAAAGCGGCGGCGTTTGTTTTTAATAAATTTCGCAATTGTCGCGCTGCGCCTACTTCTGCCCGGTAGAAAGGGGTCAGATAAACCGCGTCTTGCTCATCGCCTACGGTTTCCAGAAAGACGCGCTCTTGCTCGGCCAGTGTGTCAATTTGCGGGACCATTTTTTCAGGAGGCAGGGCCAGCAGTTTGGCGGCCTCTACCGTTAGATGCAAGCGGGGCGCGTAAACGTGCCCTTCATTGGCCAGCGTTTTGAGGGTATGCTCCAGGCCGGCCTGTATGCGCGTAGGAGAATCGACTTCAACGCCCATATTGCGCGCAATACCATCGGCGGTGATGAAGCCAACGCCGTAAATATCCTGCGCCAGCCGGTAGGGGTCTTCTTCCACAACCTTAATCGAATCGTCGCCGTAGGTTTTGAAAATCTTCACTGCCAGACGAGTGCTAACGTTGTGACTTTGCAAAAAAAGCATAATTTCTTTGATGCTTTTTTGCTCTTCCCACGCCCGGGAAATAATCTTAACGCGCTTGGGACCAACGCCGGATACTTCGATCAAACGCTGAATATCCTGATCAATCACGTCAAGCGTGTATTCGCCAAAGTGTTCGGCAATGCGCGTGGCTGTGACCGGCCCAACCCCTTTGATCAAGCCCGATCCCAAATATTTGCGAATTCCCTCTACCGTTGCCGGACGTTCTTCTTTGTAGCGCTCAATCTCAAACTGTTTGCCGTAGATGAGGTGGTTTGTCCACTTGCCCCATACGCGCAGGTACGCGCCGGAGCGCACATCGGCCATATTGCCTACAATGGTCACCAAATCATAACGCTCGCGCGTTGAAAATCGGGCAATGATGTAGCCATTTTCTTCGTTGTTGAATACAATTCGCTCTACTGTACCGAGCAAAGATTCTATATTAGTCATTGGTCATTCGTCATTGGTCATTGGTCATGTTATACTGTGATTTTAAGCAAAATATTGTATTGGGCTAATTTTATGGACGTTCAGGAATTGTTGCGGGCTTATGAAAATGGCCGGCGCAACTTCAAACAAGTTGCGCTGGCCGATGTAAGCCTGGAGAACGCTTCACTCAAAGAGATCAACCTGTTTGGCGCCGACCTTCGCTGCGCCCAATTGCAGTCCAGCCAATTGGGAGATTCAAATCTGGTGGGGGCTGTTCTGTTCAGGGCCAATCTGGAGAGGGCTAATTTGAGTTGGGCCAATCTGGAACGAGCGGATTTGCGCGGCGCAAACCTGCAAGGCGCAACGCTGGTGATGGCAAACCTGAGAGACGCCAATTTAAGCGAGGCAAATTTAACCGACGCAAGTTTGGGCGTGGTGAATTTAAAAGGGGCTATTCTGCGTAAAACAAATCTTGCCAGAGTAGATTTGAAAGAAGCTGAACTGGCCGAAGTTGATTTATCCGGCGCTAATCTGCAAGACGCCAATCTGGAAGAGGTTAATTTACGCAACGCCAATTTAGAAGGCGCAGATTTTCGCGGCGCCAATTTATCAGAAGCTGATTTGACCGGGGCAAATCTGGGCGGTTTTTTCCGCAAAGCCAAATTGAAAGGCGCTATCCTGAACAATACCATTCTACCGGACGGGTTGGTGCATCAATAAGGTTGCTTCACTAAATATATACCTCTTGATTTTGACAACGCTCACGCGCCAAAAGACCGCCGACTGCTGACCGCGGACCGCCGAAAGGCTGGTTTTACGGCGGTCAACCGTCGGCGGTTTTTTGGCAAACGATGGGATTTTGATGCCGAAACAACTGTCAAATTCAGGGGGTATATGTTAGCGAGGGAGCCTTTTTTGTGGCGCAAAAGTCTTGAAGACGATGCTCTGGCAGAGGGCGATGGCTTTGGCGCTGGCGCTTGTCCGGCGGAGTGATTCGCTGCCAGCCGCTATAGACGTGCATCTTTGTTCCGCGGGCGTAGCCAATCAGGGTGATATTCCATTGATTAGCCAACTCAACCGCCAGATTAGTGGGGGAGTTGAGGGTGACAACCACCGGCGTCTGCATCCGGGCTGCTTTGCCCAGCATCTCTGTAGAGATGCGGCCGGTGGTCAGCAGAATAGATTCTTGCATTGGGATATTGCGGGTCAGACACTCGCCGGCCACTTTGTCCAGCGTGTTGTGACGACCAATGTCGGTGTTTATGATGGACAATTGATGCCCGTCGCTCAACGCGGCGGCGTGAAATCCGCCAATGCGGTGGCGGTCATCGGCAATGATCGTTCTCAAGCGTTTCATCAGGCTTGAAATCTGCCCAACCGTGACCCGAAGCGAGGAGTTGAGCGGTTCTCGGGCGGCGGCCAGGTCTACAAAGGTAATCCCGCCCCCGCAGCCGCTGGTCAGCGTGCGACGTTGAGGCAGGCGCAAATCCCGGTCTTGAAGTTCAACCCGGATCACGTCTTCGCCCTCCTGACCAATTTGCAGTTTGAGTACGCCCTCGGGTACGGTGATAAGTCCCTCGTTGTAAAGGAAGCCCAGCGTAAAATAGTCCAGTTTGGTGGGCGTGCAGAGGACCGTTAGCCAATGCTGACTGTTGACAATGAGCGGCCAGGCTGATTCGATCACCATTGGCTTGTCGGCGCAAATCACCTCGTCCCCTTGACATTCAAGGTAAACGACAGGTTCACTGTGCGCCACAAGCGGGGTGAGGAGTTGCTGGTTGTTTGTTGAGCGGTGCGTTCCGTTTTTGGACATACTTCCCCTGTTTTTAGTGAATAATGAACAATGAAGAATGAATAATTTTTCATTGTTCATTATTCATTCTTCACTGTTCATTGATACCCTTGCTCTTTTGCCACTTCATCCAGGTGAGCCGTAATCACATCCTCTACCAGCAAGTTGACCGGGCGACCCAACACGCGCTCGTCTACGGTTTTGATGTAGCGGTGACAGTGGTTGCAGCAGTCAACGCGATGCGTTTCATCGTTGTCTATCGTGAAGTAATTCATCTGGGGTTCAGCGTTGCCGACGCAGAAGGGACAGCGCAGCCGGTCAAAAGCCCATTCTGCGCGGCAAAGGGAACAAGACAAGATGCGCCGGCCTTCGTCTTGGGTCAAGCGAGCCAGCGCTGGTTCAGAGCCGCATATTGGACAGATACCGCGCCGCCATCCGGCTGTTGCGAGCTGCTCCCGATAGGGGGCGGCCTGCTTCTCGAAGAAGGGGGTCAAGGCCGTCCGCAGCAGGAAAGTCAGCGTGTCCGGGTCGGTAGATGTGGTTTCGGCCAGTTGAGTGATACCGGATTCGCTGTCGCTTGTCAGGTTATTAAGCAGCGCTTCGATATCTGCGTCCAGCAAGCGGTCAATCGCTGCCTGCGCGGACTCTTCTGCCGCCAGCAAAGGGCGAAGGTCTGTTAGAGCTTCGCGAAATAACGGCGCGGGGATGGACGGGGGTTCGGCGTCGAACAGAGGTTGCCCGGCCCGCCATTTCTCGCGGGCCGCGTCCGCTTCGATTTGCGGGGCAGGCTCTATTTTTTCGGCCAGTTTGGCCTGAAAGTTGAGGACGCTTTGCAAAAGGGCGAGCGGTTCTCTGTATCGAGGCTTATGTTTTATGAGGCGTTGGATGTCGGCGTTCATTGGATTGTCCTGTTTGGGTGCATTTTAAGTAACCGTTCACTCCCTCTCGTTCCCACGCTTTGCGTGGGAACGAGAGAAGATTGAAGCAGTCTGGTATAATACCACTACTCTTTTTCGTTGTAAATAATGTAGCGCGCGCTCAAATACCATGCCAGGGCCACCCCGGACAAAACGCCAATGGTGGAAAGCCATTCCGCAATATGCGGCGAATAGCTTGCTCCTTCGAGAGTCGTTTGCGCAAACAAGGTGGCGCTAAAGCGATTAGCCAATACGCCAAAGAGAATCAATAGCGTACTAACTACGATAACATTCTGTTTGTTGCGTATTGACGGGATAAAGAGCAGAGCCATTGGCAAAATAGCGCCAACGCCCAATTCCAGCCACATCAACAAACTCAATTTGTCAAAGGCAAAAAACGCGCCCAACTCGCCGGCCAGCGTAAAGTCGGCCAGTTTTAAGAGTACATACACCAGCGTTGTCCAGGCCACAATGGAGGCCAGTCCCTTCAAAATCTCCGGTTTTGCCGCCTCTTTTCTGATATTGCAGGCAATGAGGTAAGCGATAATTGCCACGCTTAACCCGGCCGTAATTGAAGAGACAAAGAACAGGAGCGGCAGAATCGGCGAGAACCAGAGCGCATCCAGACGGTGCGGCATATTAAGATAAAGCGTACCCAACGTAGATTGGTGCATAGTAGAAAGGGTTACCGCAGCCACCACAAATACAATGATAAATTTATGGACCCAGCGGGATATGGCCGGCCGTTTAAGCTGTTCAAACAGGGGAGGGCTGTTTTCAAAGAACAGCACCATGGAATACAGCAATACGCACCAGCTGATTTCAAACAGCGGCGAGTGGACATTCCAACTGATGATGAACATGTAAAAGCGGTCCCATCGCCCCAGATCAAGCGCCAACAGCAATAAAACAGCCACGTAGCCTAGTAACCCGGCCAGAATTGCCGGTTTTAAGGCGGGTCTGAATTTTTCAAGGCGGAAGATATAAACAAGACCCGCCATTGTAAAGCCCGCGCCGGAAAACGCGATCAGGGCAAAGTCAAAGCCAATCCACAGACCCCAGGGGTAGGCGTCGGTGAGGTTGGTGGTAGACCCCATGCCAACTATTAAACGCCAAACACCAAACACCATACCAATTAGCGTTAAGACGCCAAGCGCAAGCACAGGTTTGTCAACTATGCCGACCAGAGATTGTTTTTTAGAAGTAGCTGCAACGCTCATCCTTCTACCTCCTCTTTTTCAATAGTGGAAACCATATTGTCCTGACGACGCTTCAAAATCCAGAATAAACCGCTGGCCGCCGCAGCCATTCCTATGGCAACTGTGGGCGTCTGTTTCATCACGGCTTCGGCGTAGCGCGGAATTTCTTCTGGCCCCAGTTCCGGAAAGCCAATCAAAGAGAAAGGAACTGCGGACATATAAAGTTTGGATGTTCCGCCCACCTCATTTTCACCGTAAATATGATCCACGTATTTATCAGGGTGCGCGGCCATACGAGTCCTGGCGTCGGCAATCAAATCATCGCGCTCGCCAAAAGTGATTGCGCCGGTGGGGCAGGCTTTGGCGCAGGACGGTTCCATTCCTTGCGCCTGACGATCAACGCACATATCGCATTTTACAATTAGCCCCAAAGATTTTTCCCACTCAAATTTTGGCACATCAAA
>DUEH01000160.1 GCA_011192195.1 Chloroflexota bacterium
AACAATGAACAATGAACAATTCATTATTCATTATTCATTGCCCTCCCCACCAATTGCGCTGTAAAGCCTTTTTGGTGTTCCCCCTCATCATAGTACAAAATCTTCAAAAACTTAAACGCCTCTAAAAGTTCCCCCTTTTCTAACAAAAAATCCCGCCGAATATATTTCTGGCGCGCCATTTTGGTTTGCAATTGATCTACGGTAAAGGTTTCTATAATAAGCCACCCTCCCGGAGCCAATCTGCTTTTCAGTATCGGCCAGATGGCGCGTTCCAAAAAAAAGAAGTTCACAATGACCTGATACTGCGCTTTCGGCAGCCACCCGCGTTCCAGATTAAGCGCAATCGGCTGAATATCCCACCCCGGCGACGTGCGCCGCTTGAGTAAATGCAATCCCTGACAGGAAATATCCACCGCATTCACCGTTAAGCCGCGCCGCGCCAGAGCGTAGCTGTTTCGCCCACCGCCGGCGGCAATATCCAGAGCCAGACCCCGCTGCGGTAACTTTGGCAGCCAGCGCCCCAAAAAAGGAGTAACGTTTAACCGCTCCGTCAAATTGAAATTGGCGTAACGCTTGTTCCATTTCTCTTTAGCCGGCAATTTGCGTTCATCAGACAATAAGTTGGGAATAAAAGATCGGCTTCTCATAACTCATTTGGATCCCCCCCCCTCGTTCCCACGCTCTGCGTGGGAACGAGGGGGGATGGTTACTCATTTGGCAAGTAAATAAAATCTGCTATCATTTGGGAAAAGCAATAAAGTGCGTAGGAGCAGGAGTAAACAATCATTTTGCCTGAGTACATCTGGATAGATACCCCCCCAACCCTGGATGACTTCATCCAACATCTACATACCCAAAAAGTGGTTGCCGTTGACACAGAAAGCGACAGTCTCTACAGCTACTTTGAAAAAGTTTGCCTTGTTCAATTCACAACCGCATCCGGTGACTATATTCTTGATCCCCTGGCTGTAGACATGAGCGCTCTGGCTCCATTTTTCGCCTCGGAAGATATTGAAAAAGTATTCCACGCCGCCGAATATGATGTTTTAAGCCTAAAACGCGACTATGGCTTTCAATTCAATAAGCTTTTTGACACCATGATTGCCGCCAAGATTTCAGGATGGCCAAAATTTGGCTTGGGCGATATTCTGGAAGCCCGCTTTCACGTAAAAAACAACAAACGCTTCCAACAGTACAATTGGGGGCAACGTCCTTTGGCGCCAAAAGCCTTGCAATACGCCAGACTAGACACCCACTACCTGCTCCGCCTTAGAACTATCCAGCTTCAGGAACTTAAAGGAAAGAAACGCCTGCAAGAGGCGCAGGCGGCTTTCAAACGGGTCGCCCGTCAAATTTCTCCACCAAGAGTTTTTGACCCCGACGGTTTCTGGCGTATCAAAGGCGCAAAATCGCTCTCTCCGCAGCAACAAGCAACATTACAGGCTTTGTTCATCCTCAGAGACAACTGCGCCAGAAAGCTTGACAGGCCGCCCTTCAAGGTCATCAACAATCATATAATGGTACAACTGGCGCAGGCGCAACCTAAAACACCGGCAGCTCTGAAATCCTTCAAGGGGATAGGAAACTTTTTTGTAAACCGTTGCGGAACAAAAACCCTGAACATATTTAATACCGCGCGCCCCTCTCCGTCGCGCTACACTAAAAAGCATAGCAACCACAAAATAAGCGAAGCCGCTATCTGCCGTTATGAATATTTACGTCAATGGCGAAACACTCTGGCTCAAAATAGAGGCGTGGAACCTGACGTTATCCTGTCTAACGACGTCCTGCTGCGCATTGCCAAAGCCAATCCAGCCACCAAAAGCCAACTCAAAAAGCAAAATATTCTTGGTCAATGGCAATTCAACACTTATGCTAAAATTCTCGTTGAAGCGCTGGGGAAAACAGTGAACAATGAATAGTGAAAAATGCAAGAAATTATAACCGTAAATAAAATTCACTGTTCACTGTTCACTGCTTATTCCGGCGGGCCTGGCGGCCTGGGGTATGATTTTTGGGAAGGTACTGGCTGCGCTTGCTGCCGAGGTTGCTGCGCCAAAGGTTTTTGCGCCGGAACAGCTTGAATCTGCCCGCCCCCGCCAAATAAACTCCCCAAGCACCCGGACCGGCTTTGCAAAACTGTAATGGGGTTCCGGGTAGCTATCTCTCGAACTTCCATCAACTTGGCCTCAAATTCTTGCCGCAGTCCTTCCGTCCGCGCGTCTATTTCACGGCGCTGCTTCCCCATTCGCCGCTCCACTTCCAAACTTCGCTCCCGTAAGCGAGCATTTTCCTCTTTCAAGTTGAAGTTGTCTTGAATCAACACGCCCATCAATTCTCTATTGGCCGATTGACTGTTCAGTACACTCAACTGCCCTTGTCTCAACTCATCTATTGTCTCAGACAGATAAGCCATCGCCGCTACAGAAAGGTCTTCCGGCGAAGCCAACGCGGTTGTGGTAACTGGTTCCGGCGGATGCTCCAGGCGCTGACGAACCTGCTCATACGTCAAGCCGTCGCTCATAAATTCCTTTATCGTCAACAGCGTTTCTACATCCTGCTCCGTATAACGCCGGTGACTTTTTCCCTGCGGTGAGCTGGCCTGCTCAGAGATATAATCGGCAAATTCTTCTGACCAGCGTCGCAGGGTTGAGGGGGAAATATCCAAACGCGATGCCACTTCCTGAGGCGTTCTTAGGTGTAAATCTGACATTATGGGTGCCTTTCAATTTTTATTCATCATCCAAAACCTGATAGCTGGCGTCTATCACCTCATCGCTATCATCAATTGGCTTACCGTACTGAATACTGCGTTTCAACCTGTCCACCAGATCATTCGGGGCGCTGTCTACAAAAAGTTTATACCCTATCAGCAAAGCAATCACATCATCTAACAGGGGGATGGGAATGGGGTCTATGGGGTTGAACCAATAAAGTACAGCGGCCACAGGAATGATCTTTGCCCACCAGGGGACGCGAGGATTTTTGAATAGCTGCCACACCAGTAGAAAGCTTTTATGCAACTCTTGCATCAAATTAGACATTATTTTTCCCGTGTATTGAAGCCCTTCATCATCCATAACAGCGCACCTCCCGATTAAAAGTGCAAGGTATTATAATCTGAGCGTCTTGATTCGCCAAGTATTCGCTCAAGACTCTGGCGATTCCAGTAAATCGCCCAAGCCGTGAGCGAATATGCAGCGCAAGCGTAGCAAAGCAATTTTTATCGCAACACGCGGCATTTTTTCCACATTTACCCCCAATCGCGCTATAATACCCTTATGAAACCGCTAAAAGACGCTCTAATTGATTACGATTTACCTCATCTGCAAAGTCTGGCTTATAAACGCGGACTTGATCCGCCCAAAGTCCGCAACCGGGAAACGCTCAAAGATTTTGTCGAAGCGCTGCTTTCGCCCGCGTCAATTGCTATTGCGGTAGACGCTCTGACAGAGGATGAACACGGCGCGCTGGAAGGTTTGGCCTCTGCCGGCGGGTTTATGGAAGCGCGAAAATTTGCGCGCCTGTACGGAGCTATCCGCGCAATGGGGTCAAGCCGGCTTGCGCGCGATAAGCCCTGGGAATCACCCGCAAATCCCGCCGAAGCCTTGTGGTACAGCGGCTTTATCTTCAAAGGCTTTCGGCACACCCTGAACGGGCCGGAAGAGGTGGTCTTCATCCCGGATAACCTGCTCCCGCTGCTCCCCCTTGCGCCGGCCAAACAAGTAAATTTTCAGGTAAATCTATCATCGGCGCCAAGCCACGTCATATCTTCAACGCTGGCCGCCAGAGAAGACCTTTTTACCCTGTTGGTCTACTTGCAGAAAACCTTCGTTCGCCTCTCTGCCGATGACCTTGTGCCGGAGAAACACCGTCAGGCTATGCAGGCGCAATTCAGTGGACAGTGGGCAGTGGACAGTGGGCAGTGGGCAGAAGGCAGTGATCAGCCGTCAGTGGTCGGCGGTCAGCGGTCGGCGATCGGCGGTCAGCAGTCTGAACACTGGTTCGAGTTCATCCTTCATCTGGCGCGGCGAATGGATTTTTTACGCAAACAAGGTCAACGATTGAAGCTGAACAGCGAAGCGGTAAAGATATGGCTGCAAAAATCGCTGCCAGAGCAGGCGCAGCAGCTTCAAAACATCTGGCGCTCCGACCCCACCTGGAACGATCTTTGGCACATTCCCGGGCTGCATCCCAAAGCCACCGGCTGGGAAAACAGCCCGCTGCTGGCGCGTTCAAAAATTTTGGGCTATCTGGCGCAACTGCCCGCCGATGAGTGGATCAGCCTGAAGGCTTTTTGCAAAGCCATCAAGCGCACAGAAGCCGATTTTCAACGCCCCGGCAGCGATTACCAAAGCTGGTACATCTACGACGCCGGGGGCAAGGCCTTGATGGGAGTTGAACATTGGGATGATGTGGAGGGGCGGCTCATCGAGTATCTGCTTTCTGTCACCCTCTTTAGCCTGGGCGTGGTTGATTTGGGCGCGTCCGCTGCTAACTTGCCGCCGCGCGTCTTCAAAATTACCCCGCTGGGCGAAGCCTTTTTTGCGCCGGAAGCAATGCCGCTGCCGCCATCGCCCGCAGGGGCAAGCGCCCTGCGCATTAATCCCCAGAATTTTTTGGTGCGCGTTCCGGCCAACGCCAGCCTGTACGACCGCTTTCAACTGGCCCGCTTTGCCCGGCTGCTGCGGAGAGAGGCAGAGCAGGTCATTTACCAGATTGACCGCCAAAGCTACCGTGATGCGTTAGAGCAGAGTATCAACGTTGAGCAAGTGCTGGCCTTTCTAAATCGCGCTACGCGCTCACAGACGCCGCTGGCCTTGCTTGAGAGTTTGCGAAGATGGGATCAGCGCAGCGGCGCAGTCAAATTAGAGCCTCTGACCGCCTTGCGCGTCAATCAAGACGATATGCTCCCGGAGTTGCTGGAACATCCGCAAATCGGGCCGCTGCTTGGCCCACCACTTGGCCCGCGCGCAATTCTGGTTCCAGAAAAAAATGTTGCCCCGCTAAGGAAATTATTGATGGAGTTGGGGTATTTTGGGGACTAACGAAGTAAATCTTCGGCAATGGCAACCAGATCGTGGGGGCGGCGGATGAGAAGGCGTTTGCGGCCCGTCCGGGCAATGCCCTGTTCTTCCCAACGACTGATGATACGGCTGACGGTGTAAAGCGTGGTGCCGGTCATTTCGGCCAAGTCCTGCCGAGACAGGGGCAGGTTGATAAGGATGCCCTGCTCCACTTTTTGCCCGGCTTGCTGTACCAGACGTAAAACAGCGTGGGCAATGCGACGTTCTACCCGTTCTGTTGCCAGTTCCAGATAACGATTTTGCAATTCCTGATGGTGCAACGAGACCATTTGCAGCGCGTTGATAGCCAATTTGGGGAAACGCTCCAGCAATGAGGCCAAGGTTTGGCTATCCCAGGTCAGCGCCAGACAATCGCTAACAGTCTGGGCGGAAAGGGGGTGTTCGGCGCTTTCCAGCGCAGCAATTACGCCAAAGCTATCGCCGGAATTGACAAAGCGCATCAGCACTTGATGACCGTCTGGTGTTAGTTGAGTAAGTTTTGCTTTACCCTGAAGAAGCGTGTAGAAAACGGCTGCCTGGTCTCCTTGTTGAAAGAAGTAGGCATCGCGGGGGACGCGGCGTTGGCGGGCGACTTCAATTACCGCTTGCAGTTGCTCGGCAGGCAAGCCTTTGAAAGGGAGAGTTTTGCTTAGAAATTCAATAGAAACGGAAACTGTCATTCTTTATCTACCATTACCCTATTTCAATACTATCAATGTAAAAATCTTTTCCGCCGGACACTTGCAAGCGAGAGCTGTCGCAAGCGGGGCAGAAAGGGCTAAGGGGGGGCGCGGCGTTGAAGCGGTGTCCACATTCAAGACAAATGACGGCAGCCGCTTCACGTTGAAAGTTGAGTTTTGCCCCTTGGGCGATAGTATCCTGACTGAGGATGTCAAAGTAGAATTGAATAGAATCATCCACAAAACTGCTCAAGTCGCCAATAACCAAATCAATACTGTCAATGCGTTGGGCGTTGTGTTTTTGGGCGGTTTCCAGTACCACAGAGAGGATGCCTTGGGTGACGGGGAGTTCATGCATAGTTATTTCCCGGTTGCCTCAAGCAGGCTTATGGCGTCGTCAATAACCCTGTCCAGAGTAGGGTCTGCCGGCAGGTCTCGCGCAAATTCTCCCTGCGCGTCCTGATTTTCTTGAAGAAAATCCATCCCTTGTAAAATAAAGGCAACGCCCTGATCAGGGGTGAGTTTGCCGGTGTTAACGCAAAGATCATACAAGACGGCGTTTTTCCAGTCCAAACCGTAATAAGCGCCAATGTATTTGCTGCGATCATGGTCAAGGTGGTCAATCATTTTTCGCGCCTGCGCCGAACTCAAATTATGGTCGTTTTGAAAGCGTTGCACTCGCACGCTGCGTTTGGCGGTTACGCGCACGTTTAGCACGTCCTCAAAGTTTCGCAAAACGGCAAAAGAGCCGCGACCCACAATGACCGTGTTGTCGCGTCGCGCCACACCCTGAATGATGCGTCCAATCAATTGCGCAATTTCCCGATTACGCTGCTCATGGCGTTCTAACAGGCCGGGCGCGTGTTCATAGATGCGCTCAAATTCAGTGGGGCCAACGCCGTATTCCAAACCCACTTCGTGGATGAGTTCTTTGTCTACGTGACGGTATCCCAGTTCTTGAGCCAGTTTTTTGCCAATATAATTGCCGCGAGCGCCATTTTCACGCGAAATTGTGATCACTGCCATTGTTTTTCCTCCAGAAAGGGTTTGAACGCGCTTGACAGTTATTTTACACTACAAAAAGCGCAACACAAAAGGTTGAGACTTTCAATTTCTTGACTCGCCCAAGCAAAATCTGTACAATGGATTCAGGGCTATTCAGTTCTAAAAAAAGCACGAGGCTAAAGCCATCGTGCTAAAAAAACAAAGCCCTATCGGGCTGAATTTATAGCTCGAAGAGCTTTGCTCTCTTGGCGCGGTGGCTTTAGCCCCGCGCCTACTCTTCAGCACAGGATACCGTTGCAATGACCGCAACTTTTTTCATCTATCGCATCACCCCCAACCTATCCTTCCTCCCCGACGGCCTGAACTGGCGATTCCCGGTTCGGGCGCTGGGGGGTTGGACCTAACCTCCTGCTGCTTCACCCAAAAACACTGAACTCGAAACCAGAAACATTAAACCAGAAACATTTATTTCAGGAGATTAAAATGACACCCCTTAACGCAAACGAGATCATCAAAAAGAACATCAAAACCGAACTCCCCGGCCCCAAAGCCAAAGCGCTGTTAGCCAGAGACAAAAACGTTATCACCCCTTGCTACGGACGCATCTACCCCTTTGTAATGGCAAAAGGGCGAGGCGCGGAAGTGTGGGACGTAGACGGCAATCGCTTTTTGGACTTTATGGCCGGAATAGCCGTAGCCAATACCGGACACACGCACCCCAAAGTGGTAAAAGCTATCAAAAATGCCAGCGATAACTTCCTTCACATCTCATCGGACTACTACCACGAGCCAATGCTTCAGTTGGCCGAGAAGTTGAACGATCTGGCTCCCTTTGAAGAAGACGCCATGGTTCTCTTTGCCAACTCCGGCACCGAAGCGGTAGAAGGCGCCTTCAAAATGGCGCGCACCGTCAGCGGACGCTCGCGCTTTATTGGCTTTTACGGCGGCTTCCACGGGCGCACAATGGGATCGCTCTCATTCACAGCCAGCAAAACCGTGCAGCAGCAGGGCCTTTTCCCCACCATGCCCGGCGTCACCCACGTACCTTACCCCAACCCCTACCGCCCCGTCCTGGCCGGCGACGATCAGGGACACGCGGTAGTAGACTACATTGAAAACATCGTCTTCAAAAGCAACGTCCCGCCCAATGAAGTAGCCGCCATTGTGGTAGAACCTATTCAGGGCGAAGGCGGCTACCTTGTCCCGCCAGCCAGTTTCTTCCCCCGTCTGCGCGAACTGTGCGACAAACACGGCATTATGCTCATTGTTGACGAAGTGCAGGCCGGCGTGGGACGCACCGGCAAAATGTGGGCCATCGAACATTTTGGCGTGGAACCAGACGTTATCACCAGCGCCAAAGGGCTTGGTTCCGGGTTGCCCATCGGCGCGGTAATTGCGCGTAAATCTATTATGGAAAAGTGGCCCATCGCCACGCACGGCAACACCTACGGCGGCAACCCCCTGGCCTGCGCCGCGTCGCTGGCTACGCTGGATTTGGTAGAGAACGAATACGCCGCCAACGCCGCCAAAATGGGCGACTACCTGATGGACGGACTACGCGAGCTGAAACGCAAACACCCCGTCATCGGCGAAATACGCGGCAAGGGCTTGATGATTGGGATGGAATTGATCAAAGACCCGGAAACCCGCGAACCCGCAAAAGAATTTACCGACAAAATGCTGCATCAAGGCTTTCAAAACGGCATCCTGCTCCTTTCCTGCGGCATCAGCACCTTCCGCCTGATGCCCCCGTTAATGATTGATAAAGCAATTGCCGATGAAGCTCTGGCGCTGCTGGATAA
>DUEH01000161.1 GCA_011192195.1 Chloroflexota bacterium
CTGAAGCGGCATAGCGACGCCGTGAGAGACGGAGACAAAATTTACGCCGTCATCAGCGGCGTGGGCTTATCCAACGACGGCAAGGGAAAGTTTTTACTGCAACCCAACCCCAAAGGACAAATTCTGGCCTTCGAGCGGGCTTACGCCGCCGCCGGAGTTAGCCCCAAAGAGATTGATTACGTGGAATGTCACGCCACCGGAACCCCGGTTGGCGACAAGGCCGAACTCAACTCGATGGACGCCTTCTTTGGCAAATATCAGGCCGCGCCGCTGGTGGGATCGGCAAAATCCAACTTTGGACACCTTCTCACCGCCGCCGGAATGGCCGGAATGAGCAAAGTCATTTTGGCGATGGCTCATCAACAGATACCCGCCACCATCAACCTGAGCGATCCGATGTCTTCCGAAAATGACGTTATTTCCGCCGGGCAGATTGTTGCGAAGACCGTTCCCTGGCCGGCGCGAATGGCGAATGGCGAATGGCGAACTACGACTCAAGCCAAACGCGCAGCGGTTAGCGCTTTTGGATTTGGCGGGACCAACGCTCACCTGATACTGGAAGAAGAATCCACACACACCCAAAACCTTCCCGGAAGCTCGATTTCAGGCCAGAATCGTTCTATAGTTCAAGCAACTCGGCCTCGAAGCAGCTTTCGGGAAGGTAAAACCCAATCGTCAATCGTAAATCGTAAATCCAAAATCGCTATTGTGGGTATGGACGCTTTTTTTGGCGAATGTGACGGGCTTGAGGCTTTTGGACGCGCGATTTACGAAGGCAGACAACATTTTATTCCGCTTCCGCCCGGTCGCTGGCAGGGGATAGAGGATCAGCCGGAAATTCTCAAGGCTTATGGTTTTGAAGATGGTCAGGCGCCGCAGGGCGCGTATATCACCGATTTTGATATGGATTTTCTGCACTTCAAAATTCCGCCCAATGATGACCGGCCTATCCCGCAGCAGTTGCTAATTCTCAAAGTGGCCGACAGGGCCTTGCGAGACGCCGGACTGGAAGAAGGGGGCAACGTTGCCGTGATCATCGCATCCGGCGCGGAACTCGCGCTGCATCGCTTCCGAAGCCGCTGCGATCTGGCGTGGCAGGTGGAAGAAAGTCTGGCCCAAAGCGACGTCAACCTGTCGCCCGAACAAGCGAACGAGTTAGAGCGTATCGCCAAAAACAGCATTCACGAAGCGTCTCAGGTGAACCAGTACACCAGTTTCATCGGCAACATTATGGCCAGCCGAATTTCCTCACAGTGGGATTTTTCCGGCCCCTCCTTCACCCTGTCCGCCGAAGAGAATTCCGTCTTCAAGGCGCTGGAAACGGCGCAGATGTTCCTGGCGGCAGGCGAAGTGGACGCGGTGGTGGTGGGCGCGGTGGATTTGGCCGGCGGTCTTGAAAACGTCTTGCTGCGAAACCAATCGGCCAGAGTCAATAGCGGCGCTCAAACGATGAGCGTCGACCAAAACGCCAACGGCTGGCTCATCGGCGAAGGCGCCGGAGCAGTTGTCTTGAAACGCCGCGAAGACGCCGTCCAGTCAAAAGACCGCATCTACGCGGTGATTGACGCCATCAGCATAGTGCAAGACAGGGAGACAGGGAGACAAGGAGACAAGGAGACAGAACTTCATTCAATCACCACATCCGAAACAGAGTTTCGCCAGCAAGTTCGTTCCCAATCCTGCGCTCAGGACAAGCCTGGAGATTGGGAACGAGGAGGGCAATCGAAAATCGTAAATCGGCAATCGGCAATCGAAAGGGTTTTTGCCGAAACGGGACTCGCCCCCGCCGATATTGGTTATCTGGAACTATTTGGCAGCGGCATCTCTCGGGAAGACGAAGCCGAGATAAAGGGGTTGACCGCGGCCTACCAAACGCAGGCATCTGAATTAAGCTGCGCCATCGGCAGCGTGAAGGCTAATATCGGACACACCTACACTGCGTCGGGTATGGCCAGCCTCATCAAAACGGCGCATTGTCTCTACCATCGTTATATCCCGGCTGTTCCCCAATGGTCAACGCCAAAAATGCCGGAAGTCTGGCAGAACAGCCCCTTTTACGCGCCCACCGAATCGCGGCCCTGGTTTAGTGAGCAGGGCCGCGGGGGAGCGGGGGAGCGGGGGAGAATCGCTGCCATCAACGGTCTGGGCGTCGACGGCTCTTCCGCCCATCTGATCTTATCGGACGAAGCGAGCCAACAGCCGCGCGACAACGCCTGCCTGTCCCATTCGTCACCTTCGGCAGGGCAGGCCCAATCGTCGTTCTATCTCTTTCCGCTTGCCGCCGATGAGCCGGAGGCGCTGCTGGAAGCGCTGCAAACGCTCCGACAGCATATCAAAAGCGCATCATCGCTGCCAGATGCAGCAAGACAAAGTTTTGGGGACTATCAAAAAAGGCCCGATGCAGCTTACGCCATCGCCATTCTGGGACGCGACAAAAAGAAATTACTGCAAGAAATTCAAGTCGCCTTGAGCGGCGCAGGGCGGGCCATTGAAAAGGGTGAAGCGTGGAAAACGCCGCCAGGCAGTTATTTCACGCCCAAACCTTTGGGCAAAACGGGCAAAGTAGCCTTTGTCTACCCCGGCGCATTCAGCTCATACCCGGGACTGGGACGCGACCTTTTCCACCTTTTTCCCGAACTACATCGCAGTTTCACAGAACAAATTCCAAATCCGGGAGAACTGGTTGGCGAGAAGACCCTCTACCCGCGCAGCTTGAATCGCCTGTCGAAGCGGGAGTTGAAGAAACTCACCGCCAAACTGATGTCCGACCCCATCACTATGCTCCAGTCCGGGGCGACTTTCTCGACGCTGGTCACTACAATTCTGCGCAATCAGTTCAAGGTGCAGCCCCAGGCCGCTCTGGGCTACAGTTTGGGCGAAATGACGATGATGTTCGCGCTGGGCGTCTGGTCGCTCCGCGATAATAATAGCGCCCATCTGCGCAAGTCGTCGCTGTTTAGAGACCGACTGTCCGGCCCCCAAAACGCCGTCCGCGAATATTGGGCGGGGGAGCGGGGGAGCGGGGGAGCAAGGGAGCAGGGGGACAAAGAGAAAGACCTTCAGCCTTCCGACATCTGGGCCATTTTTGTGTTAAAGGCGTCGCCCGACAGCGTGAAAGTGGCGCTGGCGCAGGAAGAACGGGTTTACCTGACGCACATCAACACGCCGGGAGAAGTAGTAATTGCCGGCGACCCGCGCGCCTGCCAGCGGGTTATCAAGGCGCTAAACTGCGGTTATATACAAGCGCCCTATAACCACGTTATCCACAGCAAAGCAATGCGCTCTGAATACGATGAATTTGTAAAGCTGAACACCCTGCCCGTCGCCAACACGCCGGCTCTTGACTTCTACTTTACGGCGGATGACAAGCCGCAAAATGCGCTGAACAGCCAGACCATTGCCCGCAACATTGCCTCAGCCGCCGTACAGCAGCTTGATTTCCCGCGTTTGGTGCAGCGCGCCTACCGCGACGGCGCCAGAATATTCATTGAGTTGGGGCCGGGCAGCGCCTGTACTCTATGGATTGGCGATATTTTAAAAGAAGAAGCCCACCTTGCCGCCGCCATTGATCGCCGCAGATTGAATGACCGGACATCGCTGGTCAAACTGCTGGCGCAACTGGTCAGCCATCGCGCGCCGCTGGATATATCGCCCCTGTATGCGCCGCGCCAGGAAGACGTTTCCAAAAAACGATCGCTGGTGCGAAGCGTATCGCTCGCCGGGAAACGAATTCAGGATGTTATTCTCACGGAAGAAAATCGGCAAAAATTTAATAACCTGCCCCGAAAAGCGCCGCCCCCTCCGGCGCAGATGGCAGACGCAATCAAAACGCCCCCATTCGCAATCGTAAACGGAAAGGCGAAATCGTCTGCGCCTGTTTTAGATGAATCTGACGGGGAAGAAAATAACCAAGCGTCAATAATACCATTGAAAGCGAAAGATATACCAATGACTGATACTTTTTCAGAGCCGGTTGCGGCCCAACCCGCAAAAGTTTTGGAGGCCCTTGAGGATTTCTCCCTTGATTTCTTTGACCGCCACCTTCAAAAGTTGAGCGAAAACGCCACGCGCACCTGTCAGGCTCATAGCGCATTTTTGCGAGCGCGGCAGAAAGGGATGCAACAGACTACCGAGTTGATGCAGCTTCAACTTGACCTGCCGACCGCCGACCGCCGACCGCCGACCGCCGTTGCATCCCCGATAATTGCCGAAGCGGTCGATAGTCAAAATCGTAAATCCAAAATCGTAAATCCAAAATCTGCATACAGCCAGCCCAAAAACGTTATCTGGGATGAAACCGACTTGCTGAATTACGCCGAAGGCGATATTGCGCCCATTTTTGGCGAAGAATACGCCATCATAGACACCTATCGCCGCCGGGTGCGCCTGCCGATGCCGCCTTACCTGCTGGTGAGTCGTATCACCAAACTGCAAGCGCAGCGCGGCGTCTACGAAGCATCCACAATGACCACCGAATACGACATCCCCTTTGACGCCTGGTATTCCACCGACGGGCAAATCCCCTGGGCGGTCTCCGTTGAATCGGGGCAATGCGATTTAATGTTGATTAGCTATCTGGGCATTGATTTTGAAAACAAGGGCGAGCGCGTCTATCGCTTGCTTGATTGCACGCTGACCTTTTTGGAAGATATGCCTCTGGAAGGTCACACCCTGCGCTACGACATCAGCATAGATTCTTTTGCCAAAAGCGGCGATAGCCTGCTCTTCTTCTTCAGCTACAACTGCTTTGTCGGCGATACAATGGTCTTGAAAATGCGCGGCGGCTGCGCCGGGTTCTTCTCCGACGAGGAGTTGGCCGCCGGAAAGGGCATTATCACCAGTCAGAGAGAGAAAGATGAGAAGCTCAAAATCCCGAAGCAGCATTTTAGGCCGCTATTGCCGCAGGGCCCAAAAACCAGCTTCAATCGGGCTGAACTATTAAGCTTGAGCCAGGGAGATATTGCCGCCGTCTTTGGCCCGCAGTACGACCAGACCGGCCTGAACCCCTCGCTGCGACTGCCGCCGGAGGGCATTTTGATGGTGGATCGGATTGTCTCGGTTGATCCTTCGGGCGGCGCGTGGGGGTTGGGGCTGATTGTGTCTGAAAAGGATTTGGAGCCGGATCACTGGTATTTCCCCTGCCACTTCAAGGGCGATCAAGTGATGGCCGGTTCGTTGGTGGCTGAAGGATGCAGCCAGCTTTTGCAATTCTATCTGCTTTATCTGGGCTTTCAGAGCAAAACTCAGGACGCCCGCTTCCAGCCGATGCCCAATCTTCCCCAGGTGGTGCGCACGCGCAAGCAGATTATGGCCTGCTCCTCAAAATTGACCTATCGCATGGAGATCACCGAAATTGGCCTGTCGCCGCAGCCCTACGCCAAAGCGAATGTGGATATTATTTTTGAAGGCGTGGTGGTGGTTGACTTCAAGAATTTGGGCTTGCAGTTGACGGAGAAACCCGCCGATGATCCCTGGAAACTTCACAACGCAGAAGTTTTACGCAATACTGAAAAAGTTGCGCGCCAGCAGACGAAAGACGAAGGACGAAAGACAAAATCTGTTTTCACAAGTGATTCGTCTTCCGTCCTTCGCCCTTCATCCGTAATTTCCTCCTCGTCCCCCGCCCTCTTCAACGAAGACCATATTCAAGAATTTGCAATGGGGTCTATCAGTAAATGTTTTGGTCCGGATTATGAAGTTTTCGAAGGGCGGCGTATTCCGCGCACCCCCAACGGCGACTTGAAACTCATTAGCCGCATTGTGGAGATCAACGCCAGGCGCTTCGGCTTCACCGGCGAACCCAATCTGATCAGCGAATACGATGTCCCGGCAAGCGCCTGGTTTTACCATCAAAATAATTACCCCGTTATGCCCTACTCTATTCTAATGGAAATTGCGCTGCAACCTTGCGGCTTCTTGTCCGCCTGGTTGGGGTCTACTCTGGCCGTTCCTGAAGAAAACTTCTATTTCCGCAACCTCGACGGCGACGGGTTTATGCTGAAAGAGATTGATACGCGGGGCAAAACCATCGTCAACCGGGTAAAGCTGCTCTCCTCTACTGCCATCCGGGGCATCATCATTCAAAAATTCGCCTACCAACTGGAATGTGAGGGGGAGGCTTTCTATGAAGGTTCGGCGGTGTTCGGCTATTTTCAGCCGCAATCGCTGGCTAATCAGGTGGGGCTGGATCGGGGGCAAAGCGTAAAGCCCTGGTTTGAGCAAGAAGATGTTTCTGGGTTGCCGGTTGCCAGAATTGATCTGCCCTCTCCGGCGGCTCAAAAGCAATGGTATCAATCGCTGGCAGACAAACCCTTCTATCGTTTGGCGGGGGAGCAGTTGAATTTTCTGGACGAAGCGATCATCATTCCCGGCGGCGGGCGCCATCAGCGCGGCTACATTTACGCCGCCAAAGCGGTTGATCCCCAGGATTGGTTCTTCTCCTGCCACTTTTATCAAGACCCGGTGATGCCCGGTTCGCTGGGGGTAGAGGCTATTTTGCAGGCAATGCAGCTTTACGCCCTGCATCAAAATTTGGGGGCGCATCTCAAATCGCCGTATTTTTCTCACCTGTCGGATCACAAAATCACCTGGATGTATCGCGGGCAAATTATCCCCGATAACGACAAAATGGCTCTGGAAATACATATCTCCAATGTAGAAAGCAGTCACAATCAGGTCACGCTCGTCGGCGACGCCAGTTTGTGGAAAGATGATATGAGGATTTATGAGGTGAAGGGGATTGCCATTCGACTGTTGTCTTCCGCTTCATAGTACACGTAGTTGAGAGAGCGCTACTCAAAAAGAAGAAGTGGTTCAAACTCAGAGAATGAGGTATGATTATAAGCAGATTGGAATCAGCGCGTAGAGCGAATATAGGAGGTACGAATGAGTAACTATCAAATGGCGTATACGGATCTGTTAATAAGAGAAATCAAGGCAACGCCAGGTGAATATTTGCCCGCTTTGTTGAATATGATACGTCTTTTTAGAGAAAGCATAACATTAAAACCGGCAGAGAATAGTTTTCAACAGGGATGGCAAGAAGCAATGGAAGGAGAAACAATGCCAGTTGATGAATTATGGGTTGGTATTGATGCCGAATGAAAATACTCCCATTATCAAAATCAGGTTTACACCGGAATTTAAACGCAACCTCCGAACTTTGTCTAAAAAGTATCGTCATATTCGCACAGATGTACAGCCGGTCATAGACCAGATTCAAACAGGAGAATTTGCAGGCGACCAGATACCACGAGTAAAGTACACTGTTTTCAAGGTTCGGGTTAAAAATAGTGACACCCAAAAAGGGAAGCGGTCAGGGTATCGGTTCATCTATTATCTAAAAACCCAAACGGAAGTAATATTGGTTACGATTTACTCAAAACTGGAGCAATCTGATATTTCTGCCGAACAGATACGTCGGATATTACAGGATTATGATAAAAAATTGGTAACTACCAAGGCTCAGGTGCGACGCACTTAACAAATTGCTTTTTCTGGCAAATAACTGTCCAATACAGTCAAAATTTGCACTTGAAAACCGTTTCGTGAAGTGCGTTGCACCTGTTTCCACTTGTGGCTGAGTA
>DUEH01000162.1 GCA_011192195.1 Chloroflexota bacterium
GTCATATTTGGCCCAAAGTCCGTCCGGCCCGCGAAAGGGCGGAATCCCGCTCTCCACCGAAATCCCTGCCCCGGTAAAGGCTACCACTCGTTGGGCATTTTTTATTTTTTGCGCCGCCTGCGTTAAAAGGTCTGCATTCATTATTCACTCCTTGCATTTCGGTTACACGCTCTCTTCAATTATAATTGTTTTTCTGCAAATGAATAATTGCAGGCATTTCCCTCTTGAAATCAACTCCGTTATGCGTTACAATTGAAGGGGGAACATCAAATAAGGGTGATGGTTAAATTGTAAGTGATGACTTCGGAACAACAAAGTTAAACTTTGTCGCTCCATCACTTACTTTCTAACCACTACCAAATATTGATAACGCATCTTGTCCCCAACAGGAGCCGCAATGAAGCCCAGGATACTCATAATTGAAGACAATGAACAGAATCTCTATCTAATCACCTTCATCCTGGAAAAACACGGTTATCAAGTTATTCAGGCGCGCAACGGTCAAGAGGGCATCGAGACAGCGAAGCGGGACAGACCAACGCTCATCCTGCTGGACATCCAACTGCCCGGGATGGATGGCTACGCTGTGGCGCGAGCATTGAGAAGCAACGCCAGCCTCGATCAGGTTCCCATTGTGGCCGTGACCTCTTACGCTATGGCCGGCGATCGTGAACGCGGCGTGGAGGCCGGCTGCACCGGCTACATCGAAAAGCCCATCAACCCGGACACCTTTATGGCCGAAGTGGAGCAACATTTACTCCCCGTCGTCCCAACAACGGAGACGCCAGATGAAGCAGATGAATAAGGTGAAGCAGCGTTACTTCTTGTTTTGGCTCACTTTGCTCCTTGTCGCTTTGGGTTTCCTGACCGGTTGCGCGAAACCTTTTCCCGATGGCGGTGCAGAGATGGGTGATACGACTGCGGAGACCGCATCTAAGGAAACTGGGCCGCATCAGGGAGGCGTTATGCTTGTTGCTATGGCCGCCGACTCCATTGTCACCCTGGATCCCGCCGCGCACAGCGATAGAGCCACAGAAACGGTCATCCGCAATATCTTCGATGGACTGGTCACGCGCGCCGCTGACAACCGGATAATCCTGGAACTGGCCGAAGATTATCGCTGGTTGGATGATCGAAGCGTTGAATTCAGCCTCAAACGGGGGGTCAAATTCCACAATGGCGATGAACTCACGGCAGAAGATGTGGTCTTCAGCTTTGAACGCATCTTGTTCCAGAAAGTTGGCTCGCCGAGACAAGCCTTTGTCAGTCAGGTGGAAAGCGTAGAGGCGATAGACGATTACACTGTCCGCTTTAATCTGAAAAGTCACTGGCCCGTCTTCTTTCAGATGTTGGCGCATATTCAAATTACGCCCGGAGATTATCTGCTCCAAGTGGGCGACGAAGCCTTTGCCAGGCATCCGGTGGGAAGCGGCCCCTTCAAGTTCATCGAAGGAGAACTGGACGAGCAAATCGTCCTGGAACGTTTTGACGATTATTACGGCGGCGCCGATGAGCTGCCGCCTGTTGGGCCGCCCGCCCTGGACAAGGTGATTTTTCGGATGATGCCTGATCCCCTTAGGCGAATATCCGCCTTGCAGAGCGGAGAGGCGCAGATAATTCAAGACCTGTCCCCGCGCGCCGCGCCGCAGCTAATTGATAATCCTGACATAATTATCAAAAGCGCCGTCGGTACGCGCCCCAAATTTATGGACCTCAACGTAACTCGCCCCCCCTTTGATGATGCGCGCGCGCGTCGGGCGCTAAATTACGCGGTGGATGCGGACGCGCTCCTTGATAAGATAGCCGCCGGTTACGGCATTATCCTGCCAGGTCCCCTCTCTCCGGCCAACTTCTACGCCGACCCATCGCTGGAGCCTTATGGCTACCGGCCGAAAAAAGCCAGGGCGCTTCTGGCTGAAGCAGGCTACGCGCCCGAAGATATCGCGTTTACCATTGACGCTTACGGCCCCTATCTGGACATTGCCACAGCCGTAGCCGGGCAGTTGCAGCAATTGGGCATTGTTGCCACTGTGCGCAGTTGGGAATACAACAAGGTAAAGCCGCGCCTCCTTGATTGTGAGCGGCAGGCTTTTCTGCGCGATTGGGGCGATTCCGCCTTCGATCCGGTGGGCTATCTCGAGGCCAAGTGGCATACTCGCGTAGAGGGTACGCCAGCCGGACGGGGCAACTTCTCCTGCTATTCCAACGCCAAAGTGGACGCGCTGATCGAGGCCGGCGCATCGGAAGCGGCCCCGCGGGAACGACAGCTCATTTACAACAAAGCGCAGCGCCTGATCTACCAGGACGCGCCCGCCGTCTTTCTCTACGTTCCCCAGGAAATAGACGCCGCTTCCGCTGACGTGCAAAACTGGAATCCCAGCCCCGATGGACGCATCAACTTGCATGATGTCTGGTTGGCGGGGGAATAGATAATGAGGCAAAAACGCAAACTGCGCGCCAGGATCATCGCCTGGTTCTTGATCCCCGCTGTAATTGTTTTTGTGGCGGCAGCGTGGGGCCTCTTCATTGCCTACCAGCAAGTGACGGAGAACCTGGTCATCGAGCGGGACCGTGAATTGACCGCATTGCTGGCAACACAATTATCGGCGGGGATGGCCGAGCAGGCCAATCTCCTCAGAGAATATACCGGCCTCCTGGCCGACCCAACGCGCCCTGCCTATCTCAATGGCGATAACCCAGTAGCGCTGCGCCAGATACTTATGGAAGCCAGAGGCCGGTTTGATATCTTCAACAGCGGAGTACTGCTCATCAACGGTCAGGGAATAGTTGTAGCCGCCGAACCGGAGCGCCCAGAGATCATCGGGCAAAACTGGTCCGACCGGCCTTATTTTCGCCAGATGCTGCGTTTTCCGGCCACAACCTTCTCTAACATTACGCCCGATGGACCCAATGGAGAAGAAGTAATTGTCATCGCCGTCCCCATTGTGGGGCAACAGGGACAATTTCTGGGCGTCATCGCCGGCTTGCTCCGTCTGGACGCATCCACCGCCAATCTTGTTTACAGTCAAATTATGACCCCGCGCATCGGGGAAAGCGGCAGCGCTTATGTAGTAGATGGAAATGGCCGCGTCCTTTTCCACTCTAACGCCGACCACATTGGGGACGATTTCTCTGAACAAGAGGCGGCGCGGCAAGCAATGGCCAGGCAGATGGGCGCCATCCGCACCTGTAATCTGGATGGTCGGGAAATTGTAGCCGGTTTTGCGCCGCTGCCGGATACTCCCTGGAGTCTCATCACCGAAGAAAGCTGGACCGACTTACTCAACGCCAATCGAAACTACTTTCTGTTCATACTCATTCTATTGGCCCTGGGTCTGACGATACCCATTATAGCGGTTATTGTTGGGGTGAGACAAATTACAGAACCGGTGGCTAAACTCACCAAAGCCGCCCGGCAGGTAGCCGCGGGCGATTTCGGTCAAACCATTCAGGCGCGCACCGGGGACGAGATCGAAGATCTGGCCGAGCAGTTCAACATTATGTCAATGCAGCTTCAGGAATCTTACGCCCGTCTGGAACGCCGTCTGGCGAAGCAAGCGCAGGCAGAGGAATCGCTGCTGCAATCGAAAGCCAGTCTGGAACGCTCGCACCGAGTATTGGCCGACAAAGTAGCCAAACTGGAGGTCCTTCACCGCATCAGCATAGCCATATCGTCCCAAATGGAAACCGAAACCCTTTTGCAGCGATTGGTAGAACAAGCGCGCGTGTTGGTAGACGCTGTTAGTTGTTCCATTCTTCTGCCGGACGAAGAAACGGGCGAACTGGTCTTCCGGGCGGCGGCAGACGACATTATTGGTCATCGTATCCCCCCCGGCCAGGGCGTTGCCTTCCGCGTTTTACGTGAACGCGCCCCTCAGATCATCCACCAGGCCGCCGCCGTCTCGAATCACTACGCCAAAACCGGGCAAGAGAGCGGCGTTCCCACCCAATCATTGCTGGCCGCGCCCCTGCTGGCAAGCGACAGAACCATTGGCGTACTGGAAGCGGTCAACAAACAAGAGGGCCGTTTTGATGAAGAAGACCTTGAATTATTGATGACAATGGCCGGCCACGCCGCCGTGTCCATCGAAAACGCCCAGTTGTATGACCGCTTGCAAGAATACACCGCCACGCTGGAAGAGCGCGTCGCCGAGCGGACGGCTGAACTGGCAGTTGCCAAAGAGCGAGCCGAAGAAGCCGACCACCTCAAATCAGCCTTCCTGACTACTATGTCCCACGAATTGCGCACACCGCTCAACTCCATTATCGGTTTTGTGGGCATTATTTTGCAGGGACTGGCCGGCCCATTGAACGGAGAGCAGGAGAAGCAGCTGAATATGGTGTACGGCAGCGCCAGACACCTGCTTGATCTGATCAACGATGTGCTGGACATCTCCAAGATCGAAGCGGGAGAGGTCAAGCTCCAGCGGAAAACTTTTGATTTTTCAGGCTTGATTGATAAGGCGCTTCATGCTATGATGCCTATAGCAGAAAAGAAAGGCTTGACGCTGA
>DUEH01000163.1 GCA_011192195.1 Chloroflexota bacterium
CGAATGGACACGAATATAAACAAAAACTTACAACTTAACCGCCTACGGTAAATTGGTTTCGCCCATCAGATAGCGATCAACTTCGCGGGAAGCGCCGCGACCTTCGGCAATGGCCCAGACCACCAGGCTTTGCCCGCGACGCATATCGCCGGCGGCAAAAACGCCTTCAACATTGGTGGCGAATTTACCATATTCGGCTTTGGCGTTGGAACGCGCGTCTTGTTCTACGCCAAGTTGCTTCAGCAGGCCGTCTTCCGGCCCCAGAAACCCCATGCTCAAAAGGACCAATTGCGTCGGCCAAATCTTTTCCGTGCCGGAAATTTCGTGGAAGGTGGGGCGGGCGCCGTTACCGGGGAATACCCACTCAATTTGAACGGTGTGTATTTCTTTGACGCCGCCGTTTTCATCCCCTGCAAATTTTTTGGTCAAAATGTCAAAGTGGCGCGGGTCGCTGCCGTAGAGGGCGGTGGCTTCTTCCTGCCCGTAATCAATGCGGAAGACTTTGGGCCACTCCGGCCAGGGGTTATCGGGCTGGCGCTCATTGGGGGGGCGGGAGAGTATTTCAAACTGGGTCACGCTGCGACATTGGTGGCGCAGAGAAGTGGCCACGCAGTCTGTGCCGGTATCGCCGCTGCCAATGACAATAACGTCTTTGCCTTCGGCGGAGATGAAGGGGGCGCTGCTGACGTTTCCGTTTGCAGATACGCGCGCGGGCGTCAAATCCCCCTCGTCGAGGATCTTTTTGGTGTTGCCGCGCAGAAACTCCATAGCAAAATGGATGTCGCTCAGTTCTCGTCCGGGGACGGGCAGATCGCGCGGTTTGCCCGCACCGCCAGCCAGAACCACCGCGTCAAATTCTTCTCTCAGCTTGTCTGCCGGGTAGTCGCCGCCCACTTCGGTGTTGGCTACAAATTTAACGCCTTCGGCGGCCATCAGGTTAACGCGACGGCGCACAACGCTTTTGTCCAGCTTCATATTGGGGATGCCGTACATCAACAACCCGCCGATGCGATCATCGCGCTCAAAAACGGTGACGCTGTGTCCGGCCACATTGAGTTGAGCGGCGCAGGCCAGCCCGGCGGGACCGGAACCCACCACAGCCACCTTTTTGCCGGTCATTTTGCCTGGTTTTTGCGGAATCACAAAGCCAAAATCAAACCATTTTTCGATGATGGACAGTTCGATGTTTTTGATAGTCACCGGCGGCTCGTTGATGCCCAGAGTGCAAGAGCCTTCGCAGGGGGCGGGGCAGACGCGCCCGGTAAATTCAGGGAAGTTGTTGGTTTTTAGCAGTAAGTCTACCGCCTGCTCCCATAATCCCCGGTAAACCATATCATTCCAATTGGGGATGAGGTTGTTGAGCGGACAGCCGGCGGCCATCCCGCTCAGAAGTTCGCCGGTGTGGCAAAAGGGGATACCGCAGTCCATGCAGCGCGCGCCCTGCGTTTGTAATTTTTCATCCGGGAAGTGAAGGTGAATTTCCTGCCAGTCTGTAATACGCTCGGCGGGCGCGCGGTCTGGCGGCAGTTCCCGTTGGTATTCCATAAATCCGGTTGTTTTGCCCATTGTATTCTCCTCTTGGCAGACAGGGGAAAAACAATTGGCAATTGTTAATTGCCAATTGTTTTTCCCTAATTCCCACTCACGCGGGCCAGGTCGTTTTTGTTCATTTCAAAGGCGGCCATAATCGCTTCTTCGCCGCTTAAGCCTTCTGATTCCACGCGGGCAAAGGTTTCCAGCATCCGCTTGTAGTCTTTGGGGATCACTTTGACGAATTGGCTCACTTTCTTATCCCACTCGGCCAAAATTCTGCGCCCTAAACCGCTGTTGGTGTAATCACAGTGACGCTGAACCATTCGCTGCACCTCGGCGATTTCCAGCGGGTCGTCCAGCTTTTCCAGATGAACCATTTCCCGGTTGCTGCGAATGGCGAAATCGCCGGCCTCATCCAGCGCGTAGGCCACCCCGCCCGACATTCCGGCGGCGAAGTTTCTGCCGGCGGGTCCAAGGATCACAACGCGCCCGCCGGTCATATACTCGCAGCCGTGGTCGCCGACGCCTTCAACCACGGCGTGAACGCCGCTGTTGCGCACGCAGAAGCGCTCGCCGGCCACGCCGCGAATGTAGGCCTCTCCGCCGGTGGCTCCGTAAAAAGCCACATTGCCGATGATGATGTTTTCTTCCGGCGTAAAAGTGGCTTTGGCGGGCGGATAGACAATGATTTTGCCGCCGGAAAGCCCCTTGCCAACATAGTCGTTGGCATCTCCGGCCAGCGCCAGGGTGATGCCTTTGGGGACAAAAGCGCCAAAACTCTGCCCCGCCGACCCTTTGAAGAGCAGCCGAATGGTATCCGCGGGCAGCCCTTCGCCGCCGTAGCGACGGGTCACTTCGCTGCCCAAAATAGCGCCCACTACCCGGTTGGTGTTTTTGATGGGCAGTGTGGCGGCTACCGGTTCGCCGCGTTCCAGAGCGGGCTGGCACATTTCCAGCAGTACTTGCTTATCCAACGATTTTTCCAGCCCGTGCTGCTGAGGTATCTGACAATAGCGGCCTATTCCCGGCCCTACATCGGGCTGATAGAGAATGTTGGACAAGTCAAGACCTTTGGCTTTCCAGTGGTTTACCGCCTCTTTCATTGCCAGTTTATCGGTGCGGCCAATCATTTCGTCAACGCTTCTAAAGCCTAGTTGGGCCATCAATTGGCGCATTTCCTGAGCCACAAAGTGGAAGAAGTTGACCGCGCGCGCCGGATCGCCGGCAAATTTTGCCCGCAAATCCGGGTTTTGGGTGGCGATGCCCACCAGACAAGTGTTTTGATGGCAAACGCGCATCATTGTGCAGCCCAGAGAAACCAACGGCGCGGTGGCAAAGCCAAATTCTTCCGCGCCCAGCAAGGCGGCAATTACCACATCGCGGCCGGTTTTGAGTTGACCGTCCGTTTCAACGATGATCCGGTTGCGCAGGTTGTTCAGCACCAGGGTTTGATGCGTTTCGGCCAGACCCAGTTCCCAGGGTAACCCGGCGTGTTTGATGCTGGTCTGCGGAGAAGCGCCGGTGCCGCCATCGTAGCCGCTGATGAGAACAACATCGGCGTGACCTTTGGCAACGCCCGCGGCAATGGTTCCCACGCCCACCTCAGAAACCAGCTTGACGTTGATCTTGGCCTGCGGATTGGCGTTCTTCAGATCGTGAATCAGTTCTGACAGGTCCTCGATGGAGTAGATATCGTGGTGCGGCGGCGGGGAGATCAGCCCCACGCCGGGCGTGGAGTGCCGCACTTTGGCAATCCAGGGATAGACTTTTCGGCCGGGAAGTTGGCCTCCTTCGCCCGGTTTTGCGCCCTGCGCCATTTTTATCTGGATTTCCTGGGCGTTGACCAGATATTCGCTGGTAACGCCAAAGCGCCCCGAAGCCACTTGCTTGATGGCGCTTTTACGCGAATCGCCGTTGGAGAGCAGCTTGAAGCGGGCCGGGTCTTCGCCCCCTTCGCCGGTATTGCTTTTGCCGCCGATGCGGTTCATCGCAATGGCCAGACTTTCGTGCGCTTCCTGGCTGATAGAGCCGTAAGACATAGCCCCGGTTTTGAAACGCCGGCAGATAGATTCCACCGATTCCACTTCGTCAATGGAAATTGGTTCCGGCCTGAAGTTGAACTTGAGCAGCCCGCGCAGCGTACCCGGTTTTTCGTTTTGGATGTTGATTGCGTCGGCGTATTTTTGATAAATGTTGCGGCTGTTGGTGCGGACGGCCTGTTGCAGATAATGGATGGTTTTTGGGTTGAAGAGATGATGCTCGCCATCGTTCCGCCATTGGTATTGACCGCCCACATCCAGCACGCGGCCATTTACCTGACGATCAGGGTAGGCGTGGCGGTGGCGCATTTGGGTTTCTTTGGCAATCACATCCAGTCCAATGCCCCCAATCCTTGATGCGGTTCCGGTGAAGTATTTGGCAATCACTTCCTCATTCAAGCCAACGGCCTCAAATATCTGCGCCCCGCCGTAGCTTTGAATGGTTGAAATGCCCATTTTAGACAAAATTTTCACTACCCCTTTAACCGCCGCCTTGACGTATTTCTTCTCCGCTTCTTCATAAGAAATGCCTTTTAGCAGCCCTTGCCGAAGCATATTGTCAATGGAGGCGTAGGCCAGATAGGGGTTAATGGCGATAGCGCCGTAACCGATGAGGACGGCAAAGTGATGGGTTTCGCGGGCTTCACCCGATTCCAGCACCAGGCCAATTTGGGTGCGGGTGGCCTCTCTAATGAGGTGATGGTGCAGCCCCGCCACCGCCAGCAGGGAAGGGATAGCGGCGTGTTCGCGGTCAATGTCCCGGTCAGAGAGGATGATGATGTTGACATCTTTATCGGCCACGGCGTGACTGGCTTTTTGGAACAGGTCTTCCAGAGCGCGTTCCAGACCGGGACCGCCTTCGTCCACTTTGTAGAGAATGGGCAGCGTGAGCGACCTGTAGCCCTCTTTGTTGATATGGCGCAGTTTTGCCAGCTCTGCGTTGGTCATAATGGGCGTTTTGAGCTTGATTTGCTGGCAGTTCTTGGGGGTGGGTTCAAGCAGGTTGTCCTCTACGCCAATCATCACTTCGGTGGCGGTGACCAGCTCTTCGCGGATGGCGTCGAGGGGGGGATTGGTGACTTGAGCAAAAAGCTGCTTGAAGTAGTTGAATAGCAGATGCGATTTATCCGACAGAACGGCCGGCGGCGCGTCGTTGCCCATTGCGCCCAGCGCTTCGACGCCCCTTTCCGCCATCGGGGTCAGTAGAATCTGCAAGTCTTCCAGAGTGTAGCCAAAAGCCTGCTGATGCTGCGTAACGGTTCGATGGTCCGGCGTGGGGATGTAGCGGGCGGGGATGTCCGGCAGGTCATCCAGGCGAACCAGATACTTGTCCAGCCATTCCCGGTAAGGGTGTTCGATGGCTATTTGGCGCTTCAGCTCTTCATCGCCCACAATGCGGCCCTGTTCCGTGTCAACCAGAAACATTCTGCCCGGTTCCAGTCGACCTTTGTGCAGCACATTTTCCGGCGGAATATCCAGCACGCCCACCTCGGAGGCCATCACCACTAAATCATCTTTGGTGACGTAGTAGCGAGAAGGGCGCAGACCATTGCGATCCAAAACCGCGCCCACAACCACGCCATCGGTGAAGCCAATAGAGGCGGGGCCGTCCCACGGTTCCATCAGCGTGCTGTGAAATTCGTAAAAGGCTTTTTTCTCGTCGCTCATCGTTTCGTGGTTAGACCACGGTTCGGGGATCATCATCATCATCGCGTGGGGTAAAGAGCGTCCGGCCAGAGTCAAAAATTCCAGGGTGTTGTCAAATATCCCGGAGTCGCTGCCCATGCGGTCAATGATGGGGATGATCTTTTTGATGTCGTCGCCAAAGAGTTTTGATTCAAAAACCGTTTGTTTGGCGTGCAGCCAATTGACGTTCCCTTGCAGGGTGTTGATTTCGCCGTTGTGGATGATATAGCGATAGGGATGGGCGCGGTCCCAACTGGGGAAGGTGTTGGTGCTAAAACGCGAGTGAACCAGAGCCAGGGCGCTTTCCATATCGGGGTCGGCGAGGTCGGGGTAATAGTCGTCCAACTGCTCAGAGAGGAGCATCCCTTTGTAGACAATGGTTTTGTGTGACAGGTTGGTGATGTAGAAGGGTTCGCAGCGCGTCTCTTCTGCGTGGCGCAGTTCGTATTCGGCCAGCTTGCGGATAACGTAGAGCTTACGCTCAAAAGACATCGGGTCATCCAGTTGGGGATTACGTCCGATGAAGATTTGGCGCATAAATGGCTCTGAATCTACGGCCGTTTTGCCCAGCGAAGCGTTATTGGTGGGGAGGGTGCGCCAGCCGAGGACTTCCTGGCCTTCTGCCCGGACAATGGCCTTCAGACGGCTTTCGCAGCGTTGGCGTTCTGTCTGGTTTTGAGGCAAGAAGACCGTCCCGACGCCGTATTCGCCGGGTTCGGGAAGATCTATGTCAATTTTGGCGCAGACCTTTTTGAAGAAGATGTGGGGTATCTGTATCAGAATGCCCGCGCCGTCGCCGGTGTTGACTTCTGCGCCTTGCGCGCCTCTGTGGGTCAGATTTTCCAGAATGGTGAGTCCCTGGCGAATAATTTGCTGCGATTTTACCCCTTTGATGTTGACCACAAAACCAACGCCGCAGGCATCGTGCTCAAATCTGGGGTCGTAGAGTCCCTGTTTGGGGGGCGGCCCGTGAAGTTTTTTTTGCATCTTGAACTCCCTTCAGAAATAGCTTCTCAGGTTCTTTGGGAAATTGTGTGGTATCAGAGCAGAATTTACGGAATGATAGAATTAAAATTCTCGCATTCTGCAAATTCTACTCTGAAATAGGATGGTCAAGCACATCCTGCGTCCTGCTCACCACAAAAAACCTCTTTTCAGAGGTTATTTAAAATAACCTCGCAAGTATACCACAGACGCGCAGGCGTTGTTAATCTCGATGTTCTTGTGAAGATGAAGGGGGTGTGATATTATTGAATTGCGATTTATGAGGAATTGCTTTCAATCGTCAATGTCCAACAAGCGGGGCAGACTCTCGTAAATCGTCAATTTGAAATTAATTCAGGAAATAATATGCCTCCAATCAACGTACTGCACCTGGCCGATATACACATTGGTATCGAAACCTACGGACGGCCGGACTCAAAATCCGGGCTGAACAGCCGCGTGCTGGACTTTTTGCGCCGGATGAGCGAAGCCATTGACTACGCGCTGGAACACGAAGTTGACCTGTGCATCTTTGCCGGGGACGCTTATAAAAATTCGCGCCCCAACCCCACCTTGCAGCGCGAATTTGCCCGCCGCATCAAAAAGCTCAGCGATGCCGGCGCGCCGGTGGTATTGCTGGTGGGCAATCACGATATGGCCGCCGCTGACCGTTCGGCCTCTAGTCTGGACATTTTTAGTACGCTGGGCGTTCCCAACACCATCGTCGGCAATCGGGAGAAATTGCACCGCGTGACCTGCCGGCGGGGGCAGACTGTGCAGGTAGCTACAGTCCCCTACCCGCAGCGCAATCGCCTGCTCAATCGCGATGAATACCGCAAAATGAGCATCGAAGACCTGGACAAAGCGCTGGCGGAAATCATCAATAAAAACATTGACGAATTGGCCGCCGAAGCCCAACAATCGCCCGAATTGCCCACCATTTTCACCGGACACTTTTCGGTGAGCAACGCCACACAGGGCAGCGAACAGAGCGTGATGCTGGGCCGCGATGTGGTGGTCTTGAAGAGCCAGTTGACCAATCCGGCCTGGGATTACGTGGCGTTGGGGCATATTCACAAACATCAAGAGTTGAATCACGGTCAACAGCCGCCCATTGTCTATCCCGGCAGCCTTGAGCGCATTGACTTTGGCGAAGAACGCGAAGCCAAAGGCTTTGTGATGGTCAAACTGGAAAAGGGGCAGGCTGATTGGGAGTTCATTGAAACGCGCAGCCGCCGGTTTACCACCATCAGAATTGACGCGCGCGAATCCGATGACCCGATGACGCTGGTTTTGGATAAACTGGATGAATCTTTTGTGAACGACGCTGTTGCGCGCGTCATTGTTCAGGCGCGCCCGGAGCAGGACCCGCTCATCGAAGACCGGCTCATTCAGCAAACCTTGAGCGAAGCCAGCTACATTGCCGGTATCCGGCACGATGTAGACCGCGTGCATCGGCAGCGCTTGAAGGCGGAAAACGTAGAAGAATTATCGCCGCTGGAAGCCTTGTCCCTTTATTTTGATTCCAGAGACGTGCCGGTGGAGCGCAAAGAGACGCTGTTAAAACACGCCAGACAGATTGTTGAGGGCGCAGGGTGAGCAGGTGGGCAGGTGGGCGTTCGCCCCCCTCAATCCCCCCGCCTACGGGGGGAAGTTTTAAGCTCTCCCCCCCCTCGCGAGGGGGGAGTTGGAGGGGGGTGAGGAGTGTGAGCAGGTGAGAAAAACCCTCCCCCCCCTTGTCTGGTGAAGAAACCGCTTCGCGTCCTTGTCCCGTCTACCGAAAAGAGGAAACCGTGACTCTGGAATTAACGCAAATAGCGCCGCAAGTCAAAGCAATGGGGCAGAATATTGCCAGCCAGAAATCGGAGCGGCAGGCCCTCATCGAGCAAGCAAAAGCCCTGCTGAAAAAATACTCCACTGCCTTTGACGAACTGGACGAGAAAGTAGCCAAAGCTGAAAGGGTGCAGGAAGCCGCGCGCTTCAATTGGGTGGGCGCGGCCCCGGCCGGCGAAGCGCTGGCCGAATCTTTCGCCCCGCCGCTTCCGCCGCCCCGCGCAACGGTCATCGCCAGTGATGGTTCCCAAATTCACCCTGACCGGCACGGCATTGCGCTCTATTACCTCATCAACATTGGCGTCATCGCCTATCGTCACGGCTCCGGTCAACGTCCGGACACGCATACCGAGCCGCAGCTCTTCTACAAGGATGAAGACCTTTTTATCAACGAGCGGGGGCTGCTGATTCCTTCCGGCGTAGTCAACGTAAAACGCGATCTGGCGGAACTTGAAATGCTGGCGCGTCTGGCTCCCGCTTACCGCAGCCCTGCTTTAAGCGAAGTCGAAGGAGGCGACGCGCCCCTGCTGACGTTGATTGATGGCCGACTAACCCTGCGCGTTATTGACCTGCCTGCCAGTCAGCAAGAACATTATCAACGCCTGTATCTGGATCGCTTGAATCAGCTGCAACAGCATAACGCGCTGATTGCCGCCTACATCGAGCGCCCGCACAGTTCTTTTATTCTCTCCCTGCTGCATCTTGCCAGCCTGGAAAAGCAGCAAATTAGCGAAGAAAGTCTGCGCAGCGCGCCTTTTGGCAGCCTGAGCGATAGCGACTTGTTTGATGACCTGGAACCGGGCCAGCGCACAGCCATCTTCAATCAGCGCGCCAAAGCTAACGCCGC
>DUEH01000164.1 GCA_011192195.1 Chloroflexota bacterium
TCCAGCTGCGCATCGGCGGAGAAGCGTTCCGCCATTTCGGGCAGGCTTTTAATGTAGTCTATAATATTTTTTTCGTCTAAAACATAGTACGCCATGTGTTTTACTCCTTTGTCTCCTTTATATCGGGTATCCACTTAAGGCGGAACAGAGTGCGGTAAGCTGTTAGCTTGTCCCTCTTAGGACAAACTAACAGTTTGTCCTACAGGTGTCTTAAACAGAAACCCCTTATCTCCTTGTCACTTTGTCTCCTTCTCCGGGTACAATCCCAACACCCCCTCTTCCGATGCATCGCAGACGCCGCGCTCGGTGATGAGTCCGGTAACAAGGCGGGCCGGGGTCACGTCGAAAGCGAAATTGGCGGCGGGACTATCTTTCGGGGTAAGGAGCGCCCACTTCAACTCGCCGTCTACCAATCCCTGAATGTATTTCACTTCGCGGGCGCCGCGCTGCTCGATGGGAATTTCCTTCACGCCGTCGCGCTTTTCCCAATCAAACGTAGAAGAGGGGAGCGCCACGTAAAAGGGAATGTCGTTGTCTTTTGCCGCCAGCGCTTTGAGGTAGGTACCGATTTTATTTGCCACGTCGCCGGTGTAGAGGGTGCGGTCAGTGCCGGTGATGACCAGATCAACCATTCTGTGCTGCATTAAGTGTCCGCCCACATTATCGGCAATGACGGTATGCGGCACGCCATGCTGCCCCAATTCCCAGGCAGTTAGTCGAGCGCCCTGGTTGCGCGGGCGGGTTTCGTCAACCCAGACGTGTACTTTAATTCCCCTGTCGTGGGCGGCGTAGATGGGCGCGGTGGCGGAACCGTAATCCACAAAAGCCAGCCAGCCGGCGTTGCAGTGGGTCAAAATATTGACGGTTTCGCCGTTCTTGCGTTGGCTGATTACTTCGATAATGGAGACGCCGTGTTCGCCAATACGCCGGCAGAAGCCGGCGTCTTCGTCGGCGATGGCCTGAGCGGTGGCTTTGACAACCTGCACCTTTCCGGCCACGTCATCTACTTCTGACATAGCCGCCAACTGTCGGTTGACGGCCCACTCCAGATTGACGGCGGTGGGGCGCGTGGCTTTGAGTGTTTCGCCGTCGTCAATCAGCGTCTGGGTAAAGGCTTCCACCGACTCTTTAGGCGCGCGCAGCGCCGCAATGTACATTCCAAAGCCGGCGGTTGCGCCAATTAACCCTGCGCCGCGCACGTGCATATCTTTGATGGCGCGGGCAACATTGTCAATGGTAGTTAGATCTTCTACTACAAATTTGTGCGGTAGATGCCGTTGGTCAATAATCTGTACTATCCTGGCATCATCTTCTTTCAACCAGATAGTGCGATAATGTTTGCCGTATATGTTCATTTGAATGACCCTCCTTCAAATAGTTGATGCTACTACCGCATTGTAACGTACCTCCCTTTTTTGTCAAGCTTATACTGTTCGGGAAATTGACAAAAGAAGAAAGCCGTGTTACATTGCGTGGTGTTATTACATGGTTACAAAAAATGTGGTAGTACCACTACATTGAGCTAAAATTATACAATGCGGTATAATCAAACGGGAAAAAACCCGCCTCAAAACAAGAATTTACCTCCTGCTAACTCTCTGGCTCGTATTCGCAGCAAGTACCCCACTTTGGCCGCATCGGAAGCGCGCGTAGCAACCTGGGTTTTGCAACAGCCCGAAGAAATTATGCGCCTTTCGATGGCGCAGGTAGCGCAAGCCTGCCGGGTAAGCGACACCACTGTTTTACGTTTTTGCCGCAATACAGGCTTTCAAGGATATACTGATCTCAAACTCTCTATAGCCCGAGATCTAACCAGCCCCACCCAGGTAATTCACGACGACATTATCGAAGGAGACACCCCAATAACCATCGCTCGTAAAGTGTTTATGGCTAACATTCAGGCTTTGAATGATACTCTGGAAGTGCTTGATGAAGATACCTTGATTAAAGCCATTGATCTACTCACTAAAGCCAAGCGAATTCTCATTATAGGCACAGGCACTTCTGGCCCAATTGTACAAAGTATGTTCAATATGTTCTTTCGGCTGGGCCTTAATTGCAGGGCGCAAACCGATTCCTACCTTCAACTGATGGAGGTGGTCATCCTTAACTCCGATGATGTCGTTGTGGGAATTTCTCAATCGGGCAGTTCCGTTGACCCGGTTTTAACCCTGAAACAGGCCAAACAAAATGGCGCATCTACCATTTGTATTACGGGCAATATGCATTCTCCTGTTACCGAACACGCCGACATCACGCTGCTGAGCGTTGCCCGTGAAGCCCGCGCCGAAGCGATTGCCTCGCGTGTGGCTCAAGCTACCATTATTGACGCGCTATACGTGATTATGGCCTTAAATAACATTGAAACGGCTATTCAAAATGAGAAGAATATCTGGGACGCGTTACTCCCCAAGATGTTGTGAGAACAGTATAAGTATAATAAATACCCTGAAGTTTTGGTTTCTATCTTGAACAGAATAAATAGTAGGAGATAGTCATGAAAAAAATTATCAATAAACCCGCGGACTTTGTTCCCGAAATGCTGGATGGATTGATCAAGGCCCATCCCGATCAACTGGCCTATCAGGACGATATTCATTCAATTGTACGGGCCGACTCGCCGGTAGAAGGAAAAGTTGCTCTGGCTACGGGAGGCGGCTCCGGCCACCTGCCGGTTTTTTTGGGCTATGTAGGCAAAGGGATGCTGGACGGCTGCGCGGTAGGCGATGTCTTTGCTTCGCCCAGCGCCGACCAGATGCTGTCAGTAACCCGGCGCATCAACGGCGGCAAGGGCGTAGTCTACATTTACGGCAACTACGGCGGCGATATTATGAACTTTGATATGGCCGCCGAAATGGCTGACATGGACGATATTCCCGTGCGCAGCGTGTTGGTCAAGGATGATGTGGCCTCGGCTCCTCCCCAAGAGGCAGACCGCCGCCGGGGTGTAGCCGGAATGGTATTTGCTTTTAAGATTGCCGGCGCCAAAGCCGATAAGGGCGGCTCGCTGGATGAGGTGGTCGAAATTACAGAACGCGCTCTGGCTAATATTCGCACCATGGGCGTGGCGCTGTCGCCATGTATTGTGCCGCTGGCGGGCAAACCCACCTTCACCCTGAGCGATAACGAAATGGAAATTGGTATGGGCATTCACGGCGAACCGGGGATGAAGCGCGAAGACCTGCAAAGCGCCGATGAGATCACCAAACGGATGACCCACGCTATTCTTGAAGATTTGAAATCCCAGCCTGGCGATAATTTAGCTGTGATGGTTAACAGTTTGGGCGCCACCCCGCCCGAAGAACTTTACGTGATGTATCGCAAAGTTCACCGGATTCTTGAGGACAAGAATATAAGCGTTCACCGGGCTTATGTGGGTGAATACGCCACCTCGATGGAAATGGCCGGCGCTTCGCTCACCTTTTTCCGTCTGGATGGCGAGCTGACCGAACTGCTCGATCACCCGGCCCATACGCCCTTCTTTACACAAGTATAGTAAGCGTTCACCCCCCTCCAACCTCCCCCCGACATCAGGGGGAGGCTTTTAAACTTCCCTCCGTAAACGGGGGGAGAGCCTGCCCCGCTTTACCGGGCATTGACGCGAAGCGGTTTCTTCATCAGGGGGGGTGGGGAGTGAATAATTACCAAGTATAGTGGAGTGTCAAGATGAGTGAAATGATACAGGGCCAGGCAATTATCGCCGCCATACAACGCGCCAGCAATGCGCTCAACGCCCAAAGCGAATATCTTACCGCGCTTGATCAGTCCATGGGCGATGGCGATACCGGCATTACCTTATCCAAAGTAGCCAATGCCCTGCTGGAATATGTTGAAGACAATCCTGTAGATGATATTGCTAAATTTCTAATGAGCGCCGGTATGGCTACAAATAAAGCCGCGCCTTCTACCCTGGGAACCTTGACTGCCACGGCCTTAATGCGAGCCGGTAAAGTTGTCAAAGGCAAATCGGAGATTGCGGCCGCAGATTTAGCGCTGATGTTCAACGCCGCTGTTGAAGGAATTCAGCAGCGCGGCAAAGCCAAATTGGGCGATAAAACCATTGTTGACGCTATTCACCCCGCCGGCAAAGCATTTGCAACGGCTGTAGCAGCGGGAGATACCTTAAGCAAAGCCGGAAGCAAAGCCCTTGCGGCTGCAGAAGTCGGCCGCGATAGCGTTACGCCCTTGCGCAGCAAGATTGGCCGGGCCAGTTGGCTTGGTGAGCGCAGCGAAGGCAAACTTGATCCCGGTTGCGCGGCCTTGGTGATTGTTTTGAAAGCCCTGGTTAACTAGCTTTGTTTGTAACTACTCACCCTGCTCCCCTCAATTCCCCGTCAACGGGGGGAGGTTTGGAGGGGGCAGGATGAGTAGTTACCTTTGTTTTATTATTCGTAGACACACTGCAAAACTTCAGCAAAGGAGGTGATGCCTATCATCCAATGAAGTGTACCGTTTGTGATCTGGGATTAAAAGAATGTCAACTTTTGAAAATTGAGGAAAGGGAAGATTAAAAATGAAAAAGCAACTATTTATCTTGATAACCGTCTTGATGATTGCCGGCTTGGTAACTGGCTGCGGCGCTGCTAAACCGGCCGCCCCTGCGGCTGATGAGGCGCCTGCCAAAGAAGACCTAACCTTTGTGACCGTCGTTAAAATTGCCGGTATCAACTGGTTCAACCGTATGGAAGAAGGCGTTGTGGCCTGGGGTAAAGATAATGGCGTCAACGCCACGCTGGTTGGCCCGGCCGAAGCCGACGCTGCCCAGCAGATCCCCATCATCGAGGATTTAATTGCGCAAGGCGTGGACGCGCTTTGCATTATCCCGATGGACCCGACCCAGCTTGACCCGGTGTTGAAGAAAGCAATGGATGCCGGAATCACGGTAATTACCCATGAGGCCTCAAACCAGGGAAATATGCACTACGACATCGAAGCCTTTGATAACGTAGCCTTTGGCGCCGGCTTGATGGATCGTCTGGCTGCCGAGATGGGCGAAGAGGGCGAGTACGCCGTGTTTGTGGGCAGTCTGGGATCAAAGACGCACAACGAGTGGGCGGATGGCGGCATTGGCCGTCAGGCAGAAGCCTATCCCAACATGACCATGGTTGGCGATAAGAACGAAAGCTTCGACGACGCCGAGATTGCTTACCAGAAAACCAAAGAAATCCTGGCCGCCTATCCCAATATCAAAGGCTTCCAGGGAAGCGCCTCCACCGACGTAGCCGGTATAGGCCGCGCCATCGAGGAAGCCGGTTTGCAGGATGAGGTCGCTGTTGTAGGCACCAGCCTGCCCTCCATTGCCGGCGACTTGCTCTTCAGCGGCGCTATTGACGCCATTGGCTTCTGGGACCCCTCGGTAGCCGGCGCTGCCTGCAACCAGATTGCGCTGATGAAACTCAACGGCGAAAAAGTGGGTGAAGGCACCGATCTGGGCATTGACGGCTATAATAAATTGATCCTTGTTGGCGACAATGTCCTGTATGGCAATGCAGCCGTGTATGTTGATGACACAAACGCAAAGGATTATCCTTTCTAATCACACGCTTTTCTTTCTCCCTGTAATCGTTCAGTCCCCTCCCCCCTGGCAGGGGGAGGGTTACGCGAAGCGGGTTCTTCATCAGGGAGGGGGTAGAGTGTCGCAGGCCGAAAGCAGGTTACTTTTACCGTAAATTGGTCTGCTGGCAAGCTTTTCACCCTCCCCCTGCTAGGGGGAGAGGAGGGAACAATTACATTTCATATCATAAAGTACTATCTCTATGGCTAACGAATTCTTAAATCTCACAGGAATTTCTAAATCTTTTGCCGGTGTTCACGCCCTGCGGAATGTCGATTTTAGCATTGAGCGCGGCCGGATTCATTGTTTGGTCGGAGAAAATGGCAGTGGTAAATCAACTATCATTAAAATTATTGCCGGCGTGTATGAACGGGATAGCGGCTCTATTGTCATCAACGGGAAAGAATTTGAAAAACTTTCTCCCATTGATGCCATTCGCGAAGGAATCCAGGTCATTTATCAGGATTTTTCGCTTTTTCCTAATCTCACCGTGGCAGAGAACATTGCGCTCAATCAAGCGTTGAGAGATGGGCGTCGCTTTGTGAACTGGCGGCACGTTCACAGCATTGCCGCTGACGCTCTGGCTCAAATTGAGGTGGATATTCCGCTTAATGCGACGGTTGGCGAGATGTCGGTGGCCAATAAGCAGCTTATTGCTATTGCTAAAGCCTTACGCCAACAAGCGCAGCTCATCATTATGGATGAGCCGACCAGCGCGTTGACCGGACGGGAAATCAAGGTGCTGTTTTCGGTGATCCGTAAGTTGCAAGAGCGACAAAGTATTGCCTTTCTCTTTGTCAGCCACAAGCTGGACGAAGTTCTGGAGATTTCTGAAACCACTATCGTCATCCGCAACGGTAAAACGGTAAGCGCAGGGGAGCGCGGTGAATATGATGGCGCCCGCCTGATTTATGACATGACCGGACACACCATCACAGAAAAAGTCTATGATTTTGAGCCGGACTTGAGCCAGCCGCCGTTAATCAAAGTTGAAAATTTAAACGCTGGCGCGGCGCTTATAGACATCAATTTAGCGTTAAGGGCCGGGGAGATAGTAGGCGTGACCGGTCTCCTGGGCTCCGGGCGCACGGAACTGGCGCTGGCGCTTTACGGGATGCTGCCGATTGAATCCGGCCGTATCTATATCAATAACAAGCCCGCCGTAATTCGCTCTAATCGGGACGCCATTGCTCACGGAATTGGCTATGTGCCTGAAGATCGGCTTAGCGAAGGGCTATTTTTGGAACAATCAATAGCGCGGAATGTGGTGGTGCGCACCATTGATGGCTTGCGCAACGCGCTAGGCTTGACCATTCCTCAAAAGATCAGTGAGCAGGTCAACCAATGGGTCAATGCGCTTCGTATCAAGACCCCGGACCCGGCCTTGCCTGTTAAAACCTTGTCCGGCGGCAATCAGCAACGGGTGGTCCTGGCCAAGTGGCTGGCCAGTAATCCTGGGATCATGATTTTGAATGGTCCCACGGTAGGCGTGGACATAGGCTCCAAAGATGAACTCCATGACTTAATGAAAAAATTGGCCGGTGAAGGGATGGGATTGCTGGTTATTTCTGACGATATTCCTGAGCTGTTGCAAACATGCAATCGCGTTCTACTCATGCGCCACGGGCGCATTGTTGAGGAAATTAAGCCGAAAGATACCAATGAAGGTGAACTTTCTTCAAAGCTGATCAAGGATTAATATAGTGAAACGTCTTCTTCGTCGTAACGAAACTTTGGTGGCCATCACATTGGTTATTTTGTGTCTGGTCATCGGGTTTAATAATCCAACCTTTTTTACCTGGGGCAATATCTTCGTCCTTCTGCGTGGTAGCATTGTCACAGGCATCTTTGCCATGGGCGTACTCATCGTACTTATTTCAGGCGGCATTGATGTCTCTTTCACGGCCATTGGCATTTTTGCCCTTTATTCTACCGTTAAATTATTTCTCTATTTTGACCCTAATGCCCCAATCTGGCTAGGATTCTTGATAGCGGCAACGATTGGGCTGGGGCTGGGGCTGATCAACGCTTTTTTTATTGCCCGCTTCAAGCTGCCAACGCTTATTGTTACTCTGGGTACTTTAAGTATGTTCCATGGTTTTTTGCTTTTTACCATTGGCAACCGGATTATTCGGCAGGATATTCCCCCATCTTTAACCGCTTTTGCCCGCGCAACAGTGATACAAGTTCCGCAAACACGCGGGACAGCAAGCCTGCATCCGGCTATATTTCTGATGATAGCCATTGCCATTATGGTGTGGTTGTTGCTTAAGTATACTATGCTGGGCCGCGGTATCTATGCTCTGGGAGGCGCACCCGAAGCAGCCGAACGCGCCGGTTTCAATGTGACCCGAATTCAATACTTCATTTACGGCTTTGTCGGTTTGTTGTCCGGTATTGCCGGTATGACTTTTGGCGCGCTGGCCCGGCAGGCCAATCCGCAGGATATTGTGGGTATGGAGCTGAATGTTATTGCCGCAGTTGTTCTGGGTGGCGCCTATCTAACCGGTGGACGTGGCACGGTCATCGGTACACTCCTGGGAGTCGCCCTGGTGGTGATTGCCAACAATAGTTTGATTCTAATTGGGGTGCCTACTGTCTGGCAGCGAGTGGTCATTGGCCTCATCATCCTGGTTGGTACCGGCATACCCGCTATTCAGGAACGTCGAGCCGGACAGCGCGCGTCTGGTTTGACTGAGATGTAGCGTGTTTGTTTCTGGACGCGCTGGTATCAACTCCCATAAATATATTTAAAATGTAATGCAATCAGGGCAAATCCTTCATTATGGACCAAACAACTTCACGCAAATCAATATTTACGCGCCTTTCTTTTGATTTTTACACGTTACGATTGTTTATCATAGCCCTGGTCATCTTCACCGCCTTTAGTTTGTTGTTGCCGGGTAAATTCTTCACTGTGCGCAATATGCAATCAATGGCCGTTCAGTTGCCAGAGTTTGGTATTCTGGCCTTCGCCATTATGATCACTATGCTAACGGGGGGCATTGACCTTTCTATTGTTGGAACCGCCAATCTTTCGGCAATTGTAGCGGCGATGATCCTGACAGGGCTAACCGGCGATGAAGGCGCTGGTATGTCGCTTGCAATTACTATGCCCCTGGCAATGTTAGGGGCGCTGCTGGTGGCGTCAATCTGTGGATTATTCAATGGCTTTTTAGTGTCGAAAGTTGGTATTACCCCGATTCTGGCTACACTGGGTACCGGCGCTATTTATACCGGGCTTTCTTTTGTAATTACCGGGGGGCCTGCTATCACCACCACCCAATTGGCCTTCATTGGCAATGGCTCGCTGCTGAGGGTGCCGATTCCTGTCATTGTGTTCATTTTCGTCGCCATTATTTTTGTGATCATCCTGAATCGAAGCGTGTTTGGTTTCAATGTGTATATGTTGGGGACAAATCCCACAGCCGCGCTTTTCTCCGGTATCAATAACGACAGAGTCTTGCTGCGTACCTATTGGCTGGCGGGATTGATTGCCGGTATTGCCGGTATTATCTTTCTGGCCCGGACAAATTCAGCCAAGCCGGACTTTGGCGCCTCCTTCATTTTGCTAACGGTCCTAATTGCCATTCTGGGAGGCGTCAGTTATACAGGTGGTTTTGGCGCGGTCTCGGGACTGGTGTTGGCGGTCCTCAGCATTCAGTTTCTTTCCACCGGGCTGAACATGCTGATGCTGATGTGGTTCCCTTCCAGCGCAGCTATTTTCTTCCGTCAATTTGCCTGGGGCGGGTTACTTCTGGGGGTAATGGTCCTCAATTACTACACCGAAAAACGGCGGGACCGGCAACCTGCTTCAATTCAATCAAAGGATTCGTCATAATGGCGGTCCATTTCTTAAAATGGGTAAAAGAAAAAGCGCCGCAGGCAGGGGGGCTTCGCGAAGCGGGTATCCCCCCCTTCTTTCCCCTTTCCTTCAACTCACTTTAAACACACCCAAATAAACTTGTCAGAAAGGTGGCGACTATGCGCGGACCATACGTAATAGGCATTGACTTTGGCACTGAAAGCGTGCGGGTAGGCATCTTCAATCAGGCCGGAGAGCCTGTAGCATTTGCCTCGCAAGCGTATCCGCTGTATCATCCCCGTCCGGGTTGGGCAGAGCAAAAACCGGATGAATGGTGGGCGGCATTGGTAACGGCCACCCGCAGCGTTCTGGACAAAAGCGGCGTAGCCAAAGAAGAAATTGTCGGCCTGGGCGCGGATTGCACCAGTTGCACGGTGGTGGCAATGGACAAAAACTTCCAGCCGCTCCGGCCCGCCATCATCTGGATGGATGTGCGAGCCGCGGAGCAAGCGCGCCGTATTGCCGAAATCGGTCATCCCGCCCTGAAATACAACGGCCACGGCAACGTTTCCGCCGAATGGATGCCCTGTAAAGCCCTGTGGATCAAAGAAAATGAGCCGGAGATCTATCAAAAAGCGCGCTACGTGGGCGAATTTACCGACTGGCTGACCTGGCGACTCACCGGTGAATGGGTAGGCAGCATCAACAACACCAGCATTCGCTGGTACTATGATCGTGACGAAGGCGGTTGGCCGGAAAGTTTCTACGAGCAGATGGGTTTGGGCGACTTGCTGCCCAAATTCCCGCCCCGCATTCTGGATATGGGCGAGACCGCCGGCCAACTGCTGCCTTCAGTGGCCGAAGAGTTGGGACTTCCTTCCGGTATCCCCGTTGCCGAAGGCGGCGCCGATGCCTTTGTGGCCATGATTGGCTTGAATGTACTCAAACCGGGCAAAATGGCCTTCATCACCGGCTCATCCCACCTGCATCTGGGGCAAAGCGCCGCATCACTGCACGCCAAAGGAATTTTTGGCGCTTACACCGATGCGGTTATACCCGGTCAATACACCGTAGAGGGCGGCCAGGTATCAACCGGCTCCGTGGTCAAGTGGTTCAAGGAAAATTTCTGCGGCCAAGAAGCGGCGTTGGCCGCAGAGCGAGGCGTAGACATCTACACCATCCTCAATGAATTGGCCGCGCCCATTCCCCCTGGGTCAGAGGGGCTAATCGTTCTTGACTACTGGCAAGGCAACCGTACCCCTTATGTAGACCCGGAAGCGCGGGGAATTATCCGGGGACTCTCATTAAAGCACACTACCGGCCATCTATTTCGGGCTATTATCGAGGGCATTGCCTACGGCACGGAACACATTTTGCGCACCTTTCGCCATAACGGGTATGTGGTTGAAGAGATGGTCGTTGCCGGCGGACCAACCAGGAGTCCGCTGTGGATGCAAATTCACGCCGATGTCAGCAATGTGCCGCTCACCTTCACCGCCGTGCCCGACGGACCCGCTTTGGGATCGGCCATTTTGGGGGCCGTAGCCGCCGGCCTTTATCCCGATATGCAAACTGCCGCCGATAAAATGGTGCGCGTCAAAAGTCGTATCGAGCCAAATCCACAGATACACGAAATCTACAAATTTTATGTAGATCAGTATATCAACACCTACCCTCCGCTCCGGGATTTAATACACGCCACCGTACGCCATCAAAAATCTTGGCAAACCGGATGATTTTCCCCAAAACACGCCTTAACCTCTCCGGCGACCGTTTCACCGTTATCTATCGCCTCACGGGAAGCGATGAGACCGAAGCCCAAACTAAAGCCGAGGGCATTTGTCTGGAGCAGACGGTAGAAGTGCCGCTGCATCTGCTGGCAAATGACACTATTCGGGCTGACGTAGTGGGGCGCATCGAGTCTTTCACAACTTTAGCCGACAATCATTTTGAAGCCGCCATCAGCTATGCGCTTGAAACCCTTGGCTCTGAACTGACGCAGTTGCTCAATGTGGTGTTTGGCAACTCTAGTATGCAGCCCTGCATCCGGGTTGAGCGCATCAATTTCTCTGACGCTTTGTTGCAACAGTTTCAGGGGCCACGCTTTGGACGCGCGGGCATTCGCAAGGTGCTGGGAGTTAACAAGCGCCCGTTGTTGTGTACCGCGCTCAAGCCAATGGGCCTCTCTGCCGAGGCGCTGGCCGGTTTAGCCTACCAATTTGCCTTTGGTGGGATTGATATTATCAAAGACGACCACGGCTTAGCCAACCAATCTTTTGCCCCATTTCAGGAACGAATGCAACGCTGCGCTGCTGCAGTGAACGAGGGTAGCCAAAAAAGTGGCTATCGTAGCATCTATGTACCAAACATTACGGGACCGGCAAATCAGATTATTGACCGCGCGTTTGAAGCAAAGCAGGCGGGAGCTGGAGGAGTCATGCTTGCCCCCGGTCTGACCGGGCTGGATGTGCTGCGCCAACTTGCTGAGGACGACTCATTTGCGCTGCCCATTTTTAGCCATCCGGCCTGGCAGGGAAGTTTGGTGTCTCACCCCCGGCAAGGGCTGTCTCACCGAGTGGTTTTTGGACAGTTGCCTCGTTTGGCCGGCGCTGATGCCACCATCTATGTGAATTATGGCGGGCGATTTTCTTTTAGCCGTCAGGCTTGCCGGGGCATTGTTGAAGAAACCGGTACAGCGATGGGGCAACTCAAACCCATTTTCCCTACTCCCGGCGGCGGAATGACCTTAGCCAAACTTCCGGAAATGATTGAATTTTACGGGCATGACGTTATTCTGCTGATTGCCGGAGGGCTTTACGGACACGGCCCCGATTTGGGAAAAAGCTGTCGGGAATTTCGGCAATTTTTGGAACAAGCGGGCACTGGGGTCGTTCAATAGGAAAGATATTTTTAAGCACGAATAACACGAATTTTCACTAATTTTTAATTTTTATATTCGTGTAAATTAGCGCTATTCGTGGTTAGATTTTTATCCTTTACGCCAATCCCATTCAAGGACCCCAGCGCCCATTTCAGCAAATGCCGCTTATTATCCGCACCCTTGATGTTGGCGGCGACAAAGAACTCCCCAGTATTGACATAGCCCCGGAACAAAACCCTTTTCTGGGGCAGCGCGCCATCCGCCTGTGCCTGGCCCGGCCAGAACTATTTCAGCCGCAACTACGCGCCATTTTACGAGCCGGATTTGAGCGAAA
>DUEH01000165.1 GCA_011192195.1 Chloroflexota bacterium
AATTTTTCTTGATTAGGATAATGCGTTTCTGCCCAATCCTGTAAACCTGATATAGGACGTGTATATTTTCTGAAGGAAAAAACAACGGCTTGACAATCATTGCGCTCAACAGCCGATATTATCTCTGATTCAGAAATGAGTTTTCCTGAAATGCGTTGTTCTGTTAAACCTACTAATGCTGGCGGCGGTAAACGTTTGGCAGCAACAGCCAAAGCAGGATCATCAACAATTACACATGCCTTTGAGTCTGTGTATTGTTGAATAAATTGCGCTGCCGCTTCTCTGTTCATTAGTTGTTCAAAATAACTCTGATTATCAATGTCGCGTAAAACAACTGTATTTATCCGCATCCATATTGCCAAAAAATAGACAACCGTCAGGATTATGCCTGCCCCCATTTGGAGTAGCAAAGTAAGTTTCGATAAATTATTTTTCATCTTGTCGAAAAGGAAAATCAGTCCGCTGCCGGCTAAAATAGCCATTGGCGGCAATAAAATGTCAACCATTTCTAATTGTAATGTTTTTTGTAGCAACAACCACCCCATATTGATTAAAAACCAAAAGATCATCAACCACTGAGGATGATTTTTCACTCTATAAAAATCGCTTACCGCCGCCACAGCAAATATAGATAATCCAGAATTGTAAGTTAAAGAAAAGCCAATTACAACAATGTTATCCTTCAGTTCAAGGCTCAGGTTTTTATTGATTATAAGATGGCTAACAAACAGATGATCAAATACAATATCAGGCGTTGCCAAAATCAAACCGCAGCCCAAGGCAATAAAAAGCCCAATCGCCCCAATTCCCAAAGCTTTTAACACAGTTTGTAAACTGAGGGTTTCAACGCGCTTTTTACTATCTATTTTGTTTGAAAAAATGATAAACAAGACGCTAACAACAATAATACTCAATGCGGCAGTTGAGAACCATAAAGCGATTCCGTACAATATACCCGCTAAAAGTTGCCACAAGAGTTTTCCCGTCTTTAAAAAAGAGATAGTACATACCAGCGACAAAGTAGCAATACTCAACGCCGGTATGACAGAAAGTACAGCCGGCGTATTGGTTAAAAAGGTCGTTGCCGTTGCCAACAAAAAAAGGCTGCTTAAAGCGATTTTTTCTCCCAGCCAATATCTGGCAATGATAGAAATATTAAATAGTAACAAAACGCCAAATAACAAAAAAAACCACTTTAAGCCAAATGGTGAAATGAAAATTTGTTTTACTGATCCAATTAGCCAGATGAAAAGTGGATTTTCAAGCGTGAAAATATCTTTATATGGGGCATAACCGTCATCAATCAGAATTGCCGTTTGCAGATTATGCCCTTCGGCAAAGGTTACAGGCAAAACTGTAATGGCAACGCTTTGCAATACAAGGTAGCCAATCAGTCCTCCTGTCAGGAGGATATAAAAATGACGTTGAAAATCAATCGGGAACAAACGCATCTTTCGCCTTTCCGGATTATCCGTCATTGTCTGCTGGGACAATCGTCTCGGAAGGTGGTTTGACCGTTAGCGTTACATCTTCAAACGGGAAAAACGCAACTTCCGAATTAAGGTTTATATCGATCAAGGAGACTTTCAATCTATAGTTATCCGGCGGCAGAGTTTCTGGTAAAAACAAAGTCCCTTTCCATTCCAGGAGCGATTCAGAACGCCACTGATTAGCAGGATCGGGTTTCCAAATTCCATGTTCCCTGCCTAAGCCATCCACTAATGAAACTTTAAAATCCTCATTGTCCGGCAATTCTTGATCGGCGCTTATAAAGTAAAAGACAAAATCAGTTTTTCCGCCGGGCATTAATGTCTCTTCAGATTGATTATAACCAATCAAATCAGCCCGTCCTGTAATTTTAGGTTTCCCCTCCAGTTTGGTAACAGGCAGTTGGTTTTTATAAATCCAGACGTAAGGCGTTTTGCCAAAATAAATGGTGTGAACCGGTATCTGCTGTTGGTAATATTCCACCAGACCGGGATATGGCAATTTTCGTTGAATTTGGGTAATGTAAAAAACAATATAGTCTGCCAGAATCTGCGATTGCCCTGTCTTTGAAAAACCCAGCGATTTTCCATTTAAGTAGGGATTAGATACATTACGATAATAAGGCGATATTTTTGCTACAGCGCCATCGGGTTGATTATTAATCCAGACAGCAGCCTGTTCCAGCCCTTCTCCTCTACCTACCGGTATAATCTCTGCCGCTTTTGCATACCCTCCTAACAATGGATTATAGTAGGTTAAAATGTAAGGATAGTTCAACAAAATTGCAAGAAACTGTCCCAGTATTAAAAGCGATACAACAAAAACTATCTTGATTGGCTTATAGCGATTTGTAATTTTTTGGCTTAACCACACCAAACTTATACCAGCCAATAAGTTGATGGCAGGTATAATTGCCATAGCATATCGATCAGCTTTTTTAGGGCTAACGTTGGCTAATACTATTACCATCACAATATAAACAAACATCAAAATTATCGTTTGCTGCGATGGCAATTTCTTACGCAAAAACAATAGTCCAAACGCCAGGACAAAGCCAGCCAAATTAACAGGCGTTAATCTGAATAAAATTGCCGCCGGGTAAAAAAACGGACTCTGTTTTTCTATCACGTTACCCCAGAAAAACTCAACTTTATCTTTTCCGCCAATATCGCCAACCTCAAACGTATCAACATACATTGCTTTCAAAGTCTCTATTGGTTCCACCCACATTGCGGGCCACAATGCAATAAAGATAATTGCGCCGCTAACGCTCCATAGCGCCAATGCTTTTAGCCAGAATCTCCAATCTCTGTTCTGCGAATAACCAATAATCGCTATCAACAAGATTGCAAGCAATAAGATTTGAGACGGCAACTTTGTTAAAAAGCTCAACCCCATAAAAACGCCGGACAAAACAGCCAGTTTTTGGTCCGGTTTGTTAAGCAGCGCCACAAAAGCCAAATAAGATACAAACATTAATACGGCGGCTAAGGCGTCGCCATTTACAATGCGAGAATGGGCAACCCAAAAAGGGTCTACCGCCAACAAGCCCACGCCTAATATTGCCGCCCATTTTCCCGCTAAACGTTTAGCCAACCAATAGACAAAAGGGATAGCCAGCGAAGTTAAAATAACCCCGGACAGACGCATAGCCCCCACGCTAATATCCGGATTTTTTATTTGAAAATCGACAAAATCAGCAAAGGCGTGGTTGGCGCTTAAACTTTGCAACCATAAAATGAGCGTTTCCCCCCAAGTAATGGTAATGCCCGGATGAAAATGCCAATAAGTCTCCGAAAGATTGCCCGTATGAAGCCCCAATGCAAATTTGCCGGCGCCCTTGATCCATCTGGGTTCGTCAATGGTTAGAAACGTTCCTAAATATGGAAGTTTTACTATGAAAGAGATTAACGCTAAAAATAAACCAACGCCAAGTGTAGAACCGCGCATACATTACCCTTTTGATTATGGCGCGCTCAATCCATCAAGCACAACTGCATTTTGTCCACTGATATCGTTGATCAATGGAATTCTTTGTCCAGTCTCTACAGAATACCAACCAATAAGCAAACGATATTGTCCAGCCTTTAACGTTACAGGCAGTGTTAATTGAATCTGATCGCTAATCCATTCATTGGATTTCCAGGTATTGGTCAACCAAGCGCCTTGCCCTGGCAGCACATCTGCTTGAGCCACTGTATTTCCTTCTGGGTCAAGCAGATGGACAAAGGTGGTATAGGATTTTATCATTGGATTCAACGTTTGCCAATGCAAGGTCAATGTTAACGGTTGACCGGGCAAAAGGGAAGTAGATGTAATATTGTAACCGCGCAATGCAATTTGACGCCCAAAATTTGCCTCAACAGGAACGGCAATGGTTTCAATTGGCTCTGAATAGCCCGCCGAAATCATTGTTATTTTTTTCCAGTCTGAATCTTTATGCAATTTTACCCACAATGCATAATCCCCGCGAGGCATATCGGGCGGCAACATCAAAGGATAATGCCCTTCTACGTTAGAGGGGGCGGCAGGGTCTATTACAGGCAAAGGTTTGCTTTGCGCCCAAACCTTTTCTGAGGCGTCGCGCAACTGAATTTGGACAAGTTCCTCAGTTTCCGAGGTGTCGCGCCAAATCAATGTCACTTCAAAAGGTTTGCCTGGCGCGGCTAGGGGTTTATCAATTGTATAAGCGCGTAGATATAAATCATCGGTAAAGCGAGTTCTGTTTAACGTTGCTAAAGGGGGTTCTTTGTGAAGCCACAGATAATCAATCCCCGCAATTTTTAGTTGAAATGCCGGCGAGCGCGCTTGATAATAAGTCCAAAATTCGGGAAACGGTTCTCCATTTTGTATTTGTCTAAGATATATTAGCACATAATCGGCTGCAAAGGGTTCGTAAACTCTGGGCGGAACTATGCGACCTGAGAAAAAAGGGAGGAAGGTTTGCGATAAACTGGTGGAAACCTTCAATGCGTCGGTTGTCTGCGGTTGTTGTTCTATCCACGCCGCCGCCTCTTTCATCCCTTCTCCCCAGCCAACTTTTACCAATTGAGGGGCAATTTTAGAGCCTGAAATCAGGGGATTTTGATAAGATAAATAGTAAGGAAGGTAGCCCAAACTGGTAGCCAATAACAAAATGGGGAAAACAGACAAATAAACATTTAAGCGCCTTTTTCCAAACTTTATATTTAAAGGCAAACGCCTATTCAAAAAACCGTACAGACTTTTTAAGCCAAAAGCCGCCAAAATAGACAAGGCAAAATAAATGGGAAGCAAATATCGTCCATCGCGTTTGTCGCCCAGGGTTAGCATAGCGCTGAAGATGACAATCCACAGGAATAATCTCCCCATCCACCACCGAAGATGTTTTTCTTTAGATGCTTGACGCCAACTTATTGGGACAAATAGCAGCCCTAATACCATCAGAGGGGTCGTCTTTAGCGCCCAATTGACAGGATAAAAAGCCAATCCTAAATCGGGAAATCTGGCATTAAAATTCGGCATTAAGGTATTAGAGATATGGTCTACTTCCGCCGAACCCACCGCCCAGCCAAATACTGTTTGCCATACTGCATCCGGGGCAACCCATAGCGCGGGCCACAACAAAAAAACAGGTATTAGTGCAAATATGCTCCATATAACGCCGGTCAGCGCTCCTTTACGCCAGGATATTTGCCTGACAACTATTTCAAGCAATAAGGTTAAAGCGATAAAGGGGAGTAAAGCATACGATGTGGACTTACTTAAAAAGGCTAAACCAGCCATAATGCCAGACAAAATTACAAAACGCCATCCTTTTTTCGTCAAAGCTGTGAGCCATAAGAGCGCTGACAGCATTATAAAAACTGAGACCAAAGCATCATGATGGAGTAATTGAGAGTGGGCTAAATAAAGAGGGTGAAAAGTTAATAACAACGCCGCTATAAAAGCCGCTTGCCAATTCAGACGACGTAATAACCAGAAAAAAATGACCATTCCCACAGAGGTAACAAACACCACAGATAAACGCATCCAGGGTAAAATAAAAGGGTCAATTTTTTCATAGTTGTGAGAAAGGGTGTTGATAAAGTCTAATAAGGTTCCTTCACCGCTTTGATAAACCAGGTAATTTAAGACAATACCAAAACTTCCCCCCCACATTGTTGTTACGCCAGGGTGTCCTGTTTGAAGCGTCGCTTGCCAATCATTTGTAAGCAACCCTGTTAAAAATGCCATAGATCGAACGACCCATCGAGATTCATCCGCCGTGATGAATTTGTCCAAAGAAAACAGGCGAGGGATTAATGCTGCAACAAAAATAATCAGCGCTGCAAAAATAGCTCGCTTGCAGTTGCTATTGGACGGCGCATCTGCAAATTGGTTTTTAATTGATGGAGGTGTATTCATAAACGCCTGTTAGATGCAATATTGCTATTTGAAATTAATTGACTTTTTCACAGTAGTTTGTCCAATATTGACCAATTCATCTCCGGCAAAATAATACAATCCCGCCAGAAGGGTGTACTCTCCCGCCGGCAGGTTGGCGGGCAAGGGGAGCGTGTAGTGGGTGAGCATAACTTCTTTGCGATCCAGCGTAGTGAAGCCTCGCGGCGGCAACGCATCTACTCCTGCGACCCGGTCCCCATTCTGGTTGAGCGCCTGGACAAACACAGTATAATCATTGCTGGCTTTGGGGAAAGCTTGCCAAGCCAGATTGACCGAAATTGATTCCTCAGTAGCATTAACTTCCCAACCAGCCAGTTTAACCTGATTGGCAAAGACGTGCGAAGCTGGCGTCATAGATGGCGGAACCGTCATCAAACGCGCTTTCAATTGTCCGATGGGTTCGCCGTCAAGCGATAAAGCGAAATCGCTTCGGGGCAAATCGGACGACAGCGAGAAGTGGTGTTGGCTGACCAGGACGCCTTCCGCCAGCGTCTGGATGTTGACGCTTGAGTCAAGCGACGCAGCAAGTCCTTCGCCGGACAGGTTTAAGGTTACGGGGGCGTCTGTTGCAATATCGGTACGCCACAGCAGATCAACCGTCAACGGCTCGCCAATTGGCGCGTAAATGGTATGCGGTCTGAAGGCAATTGGCAAATCCGGGGAAGCAACACCTTTTACTAACTGCATTGCCGGACCATTGTAAATTTGCGCGTACTCAACGCCATTTAATTTTACGCGATGCAAAGCGCCTTGATGCTCAAAATAAGCCAGAATCTCCGGGGCGGGATAGCCGCTTTGGGTCTGTTTGATGTAAAATGCCACGTAATCTAACTCATCTCTCACCGGCGAAGCGATTTCGCCCCGATAGAAAGGGGCGATGGCAACGGTGTAACGCGCTCCCAGACGGTCAGCGAAGGAGTCAGGCTTTTGCGTTAGCCAACGCCCTGCCTCGTCCAATCCTTCCCCCCATCCGATGCGTACAATTTTGGGGGCGGTGTATGCCCCGCCCAGCAAGGGATTGAAGTAGGCGAGATAGTATGGGGCGTAATTTAATGTCAGCAGTAGAGCCGCCGCGCTCACGCCTAAAACAACCGCTATTCGGTAACGGTGAACTATTGTCAACCATCCCCAAGCAGCTACAAATGCCAGCGCCGGAAAAGCGGGCAAGATGTAGCGCGGGCTTTTCTTGACCCCAAAGGTCATAAAAACGCCAAACAGCAAGGCGTACAGCAGCAGCCAGAGAAGTTCATTGACAATGACCGCTGACCGTTGACCGCTGACCGCCGATGCGTATTGCGTATTGCGTGTTGCGTGTTCCACTCCTTGTCCCCTTGTCCCCTTAACTGCCGCCAGCCCAAGACCAACCATCACCAGCGGACTTAATTTGAAGGCGCCGTTCACCAGATAATAAAACGCGCCCAAATCAGGAATTGACCAAAAAGGTTGAATATCCGGGTCTTCTATCCCTGCTGATGAAAGAAAGGCGTTGCTGATGACCGCCCAGGTTTGTCTCAAAGGTTCCATCCAGGCGGCGGGCCAGGCCAGAATGAAGGTGAGCCACAGCGCCGCGCCCCATATCGTTAGCCCAATGAGCCAACTTTTCAGCCGATTTCGGTTCTGCCATACGTCCACAAGGGCAATCAGCGCGACAAAGGGAAGCAGAAAAAGGGCCGTTGCTTTGCTCAGTACGGCTAAACCGGCAAAAACGCCGGAAAGGAGCAGCCAAAATTTGTATTTGCTGTTTGTCGCCAGTTCCCGTTTTGCCACCAAAAAAGCCAGCAGCGCGCTGATTGAGAAGAATGTCACTGGCGCATCATGTCCAATGATTCTGGACACGGCCAGCAAATGCGGCGACAACAGGGCAAAGAGCGTCCCCAACAAGACAATTGGCAGCGACCACAACTTTCGCGCCAATCCGTAGACAACTACCGTCATCGCTGAGGTGAAGAGGGCCATTGTCCAGCGCAGGTACAGCAATACATCCAGATCAATTCGGTTGCGCGGAAACGAGAGCGCCCATTCTGCCAAAGGTTGGTTGATTATTGTCTGATACGTTTGATAGTACGCAGACAATCCCAGCGAACCAAGCCAAGTGGTGGTGACGCCGGGCGTAAGCCACACAGACGTGCCAGCCCAATCGCCTTGCAATAGCGCGCCTAAAAAAAGTCCGGAGCGATAGACCCAATTATGCTCATCGGCGGTGACAAAGTGGGTCAGGTCGGTGACCCGAAGCCAAAAGGCCAGACTAAAGAGCAATAAGGCTATCAATAAGTTTAACAGGAGTGGTTTGAGTTTCATAACGAACGCGTAACTGCTCACCCAGATTTATTTCATCGCCAATGAAAGAACAGAATTGACAGAATTAGCGAATAATAATTCTATCATTCCGGTCATTCTGTTCTGTACGCCCCGGCGAACCATACAGCGTCTCACTGGCGCGCCAGTTCTGCGGGGCGTTCAAGTTTTTGGCCGGATCAATCAACTCCAGAGAATCGCCGCTTCCGTCGGGGCTGAGCGGCCAGCCGTTTTCGTCGTTGTACGTAATCGAAAAAATGATTTCGCCATTGACGCCCTTCAGCGACAGCGTTTCTCCCTTGTTTGATAGTTTGCCCTGGTAGACGCCGCCGATTTTTACAGCGGGGTAACGTTGGGCAAAAGCGTCGGGATTACTGACCAAAACCATCGTCTCCCCGCCCGCCAAAGTTGCCCCCGTCGGAAATGCGCAGCGAATCCCCTTGCCGTCAACGCCAACGCGAAATCCGTCTCTATCAGGCCGCTCTGTTGTGAAAATGTTGGCGGGTCAATGGGGGGATAGAAGCCTCGCTCCCGAAGCCGGCTCACCAGCTTTTCCGCGTTGTTGTCCATCTGCGTCAGCACATCCTCGTTGGCATCGAGCCAATCGTCGCGGGTGATGGGGTCCTTGTAGCGGGCGTCGCCCCAGCGCGCCGACTCGGCGACAATGGCCCGGTCAATGACGGCGCTCAATTGTCGCCAGCGTTCCCGAACCTTCAATTTGGACAGAACGCCGCTATGGTACAGATGTTTGTAGACTCGGTCCGCAAAGGCCAATTTGAAGTCAGGGTTACGCATCAAGGCTGCAAAAAGCCGCCCTATCAAATTCTCCGAGGTTGTTTCCTCGAGTTGTATACCGGCTCCGCTTTTCCAGCTATTTTCGGCGTCCCACACAAAGAAGCGCAATTTCCCTGCTGGATTTTGCGCGACTGCATACCAGTTGTCAACCGGCCAATCCTGATTCCCGGCGTAGAAGTTCAAAATCATATAGTCAATGAAGTGGGGAATATCCAGGTAGGGGTCTACTTTGGCGTAGTTGGCGGGGTCGGCAAAGCCGCCGTGTTCATAGTCCAGAACCAATTGCCCCAAGGCCATAATCCGTTCCGTCGAACCGCTGATGGGGCCGCTATGATTATGAGCGTGCCAGTCTTCCCTGTCGCCGCCAAAATAAGAGGCGGCAAAGGCGGCATCCGGCCTTTCGACCAGATTGTACAGCCCCCAGTAAAGTCCGTTGATGTACAAATGGACGAAGATACCATGCGATCCGCTGCCGGACAAAGCGATCTGGCTGTCTCGCATCCACTGGTCTCGCAGGTAGGTTGTCAGTTTGTATTTTGCGGTTTCATAGCCGGCAAAGCTGCGATTAACCCCCCCCCGAAGTATGAGCGTGTTGAAGTCTTGTACCGCCGAATCAGGGAAAAGGGGGAAATATAGTCGAGGCGCGTCGTATTCTGCTCGAAAGAAGAGGCGGAAGGAATGTTTGGGGATATACTCCCAACGCCCGCCGCGGCCTTGAATGCGGATGCCGGCGTTGCGCTGAAACATTAGCTTCGGATTGTCAGGGTCAAAATACTCAATCGAAGCCAATCTTTCCCAGGCGACGCCCCGTTCGCGGGGGTTGCTGTAGATTTGGGTGAAATCAGCCTGGTCCATCGCAATGGAGAGGGAGGGTATTTCTGCCAAGCCTTGTTCCAGCATAGCGTGGAAACGAGGGTTGTTGACAACATCCGGGTCCATTTCGTAATCAGCGTAGACCGGCGTCCCTTTTGGCGTCTGTTCGCCGGTTGCTTTATTGTCAAAGTTTTCCCCGTGAAGACCCCAGGTTGCGGGAAAAGCGGAAGAGGCGACAGGCTGGTTCAAGACATCGTTCACAAAGATGTAACTGTGGGTAACGCTGACAGAGGGCTTGTAGCCGGATTTGAAGGCCGCAGCGCGAAGATCGCTTGTGTCTTTAATGGGGATTGCTTTGGTGTAGGGGGCGCCGGTTTCCCGGTTTGCTTCGGAACCGTCTGCGGTGTAGTAGATGGCGACGTCTGGCGTGGCTGTAGTCAGGGTCAGGGTGAAGGGGCGGCGGTACAATCCCCGCTTCACGTTGAATTGAACCGGTTCCACCAGGCCGAGCCAGGAATCGGCGCCGTCATTGACCGAACCGGGGGTGGGATGCGAGAAGTAACGGCAGCCGTCGCCGTTTGGCGCGATGCCGTAGGAAATGTTCTGCAACTGGGCGCTGAATTGAATAGGGACGCCGTCAATGTGTCGGCGAGAGCTGGGCTTGTACAGAGCCAGGAATTCGCCCTTGTTGTTTAGTTTGAAGTTGGTGTGATTCGCCCGGTCTTTGCCAGAAGCAAAAACGACCAGATAGTCATTCCCTGCAATGCTAATGTCGGGGAATAGCCATTTGTCGGGTTGATCGGGGTCGTCGGTGAGAGACCAATCACTTAGGTTGACCGGGAAGGGGCTGCGATTGTAAAGCTCGATCCAGTCGCTGTAGTCTCCGTCTTCATCGCTTAAGCCGTTGCCGTTGTTCGCCATTATTTCGTTGATTACCACTATACCCCGATTGGTCTGTCCGGCAAATAGACTGCCCCAATTCAGCAGCAAAAATATCAGACTGACTACAACAAGGAATATGATTAAGGGAGATTTCTTGATACGTATCATTTCAAATTCGACGCCATAGGTCATTCAACCGCCCACCCCGGCGAACCGTTCACCACCTTGCCGGCGCGCCAGTTTTGAGGGATATTGAGGTCTGCCAATGGGTCAATGACTACCAGGGAATCGCCTCTGCCGTCGGCGCTCAAGGGCCAACCGTTCTCGTCATCGTAGGCGATGGTCAGCAGGGCGCTACCATTGGCTGCGCGTAGAATAATTTTTTCTCCCTTGTTAGACAATTTTCCACCGTAAACCCCGCCGATTTCCACGCCCGGATACCGTTCCCTAAAGGCGACAGCGTTGCGAACCAGAACCAGCGTCTCTCCTGCCGCCAGCTTCGCGCCGCTGGGGAACGTGTAATTAACGCCTTCAAAGGTCATATTCGACAGATCAATCATATCGTTGCCAAAGTTATGCAGTTCGATGAATTCGTAGTCGTCGCCGCCCAAGGGGTTGTACATTATTTCGGTGGTTGCCAGGTAAGCGATGGGTTGGTCAATAAAGAAAGTCGCTTCTGCCAGCGCCGACCATCCGCCCCCCAAACGGGTACGCGCTTTGATGTGGGTTGTTTGGGTGATGACCGGCGGCGCGACGTATAAGATGGCGTTGGGCGCAATCCCGCCGGTGTAGGCTTCGCGGGGGTCGGAGCCGTTGGTAGTGTAGTAGATTTCGCCCTGGGGAGCGGTCATTGTCAGCGGGCAGCCGGGCGAGACAATGCCGCCGCGCCGGGAAAAGGCAGGCGGGTCGAAAGGCGGGTAGTAGCCATCTTCCCGTAGCAAGCCGATCATCTTGTCCACGTTGCCGGTCATCTGCTCGATGACATTGCGCTGCTCTTTTTGCCATCGTTCGTAGTTCACCGGCTTTTCGTAGCGGGCATCTCCCCAGCGCGCCGATTCGCCGATGATGGCCGGATCGAGGGGCTGGTTTATCTGCTGCCAACGGCGAATGGCGTTTTCTTCGGTCAATACGCCGCCATTGAAGAGATGCTTGTAAACCCGGTCGGCAAAAGTCATTTTGAACTCCGGATTGTGGAAGAGCGCCATCAAGAGCCGGCCGATCAGGTTCGATGGCACATAGAGTTCCAGGTAAAGGAGCGCGCCTTTGGTCCAGGTATGCTCCGCATCCCACACAAAAAAGCGGACCTTGCCGGCGGGGTTTTTGACCAGGGCGTACCAGTTGCTGGTGTCCCAATCCTGGTTTCCGGCGTACCAGTTCAGGATCACGTAATCGGCAAAGGCTTCTACATCAAGGTATTCCTGAAGCAGGGCGTAATTTTGCGGATCGCCAAAGCCTCCGTGTTCATTTTCCAGCATAAATTCGCCCAATTCGTATACCCGCGCCGAGTCGCCGCTGATGGGGCCATCGTGATTGTGGGCGTGCCAGTTTTTCTTGTCGCCGCCAAAATAAGAAGCGGCAAAAGCGGCGTCAGGGCGCTCGACTACGTTGTACAATCCCCAGTACAGTCCGTTCAAATAAAGGTGAACAAAGGTTCCGCGCGACCCACTCCCTGACATCTCGATTTGCGAACGCCGCAGCCACTCGTCGCGGGTGTAGGCGGTTTTTCGGGGGCGGGCGTCTTTGTTCCCGGCGTAGCTTCTATTGGCGCCGCCGCGCAAAATGAGGGTGTTGAATTGCGTTACCGGCGAATCAGGAAAGAGCGGGAAATCGAGTTGGGGCGCGCCGTATTCCCCCCTGAAGAAAAGGCGAAAGGAGTGTTTGGGGACGTATTCAAAGCGTCCCGTCCCCCCCTGAATACGCAATCCGGCGTTGATCTGGAAGTCATCGCCGTCCGGGTCAATCCACTCGGCGGAGACCGGGCGCTCCCATTCAACGCCCCTTTCGCGGGGATTGCTGTACAGATCGGTGAAGGCGTCCAGATCGGTCACGATGGAGAGAGAGGGGATGGTTTGCAGCCCTTCTACCAGTAGATCATGGTATTCAGGGTCATCCACAATGTCGGGGTCCATTTCGTAATCGGCAATGGCGGGCGTTCCTGCGGCGTAGAGTGTATCGTTGGCTTTTACCACCATATCCTGAGCGTGCGTCCCCCACGTTGCGGGAAAACCGGGGGGTGTTTGAGGTTGCTTCAACACATCAGCGATAAAAATGTAGCTATGCGTTACGCTGGCAGACGGTTTGCGCTTTGGTTGAACGGCCATCGCGCGCAGAAGTGTGGTGCGGGTAATGGAGATGGGGTTGGCGTAGCGTTGGCCGGTCCGGGGCGTTGGCTCGCTGCCGTTGGCAGTGTAGTAAATAACCGTATCGGGCGTAGCAGCGGCCAGGGTAACAGTAAAAGGCTGCTCGAAAAACCCCCGCGATACGCCAAATTCAACCGGCGGCGTTACCCCCAGCCACGCCGACGCCTCATTGTTGGCGCGGCCCGGTGTGGGAATGTCAAAATAGGCGCTATGCTCATTCAACCTTCCATAAGAAATTCCGGCAGATTGAGGGGGGTAAACAATGGTTGACAGGTCAAGATAGCGGCGTGAGGTGGGCTGAAAAAGCCCCAGGTAGCCTCCCCGCGCATTCAGCTTGAAATTGGTGTGATTTACCCGGTCTTTGCCGGAGGCAAAAATCACCAGGTACTCGCCTGCCGGTAGGGTTATATCCGGGAATACCCACTTGTCAGGCTGGTCAGGGTCGTCGGTGAGAGACCAATTGGCTAGATTGACCGGGAAAGGGTTGCAATTATAAAGTTCAATCCAGTCGCTCTTGTCGCCATCTTCATCTGTTAAGCTGCCGCCATTACTTGCTGCAAACTCGTTGATTATCAACGTATGTTGGGCAGGCTCAACAAGAAGACGCCGAAAGTTTATAACGAGAAATACCAAAATGACAATAGCCAAAAGATATTTGTAATATCTTCTGATAACCATAGCTGTTTCAAGTATTTGGGGTAAAATTTAACGAAGCCTTATAAATCAACTTCGTGGTATCCTCTGACAAGCGCAATTTTGTTATTGTCGTTTAATTTACGCAATTCCTGCAAAAAGTCTTGCGGTGTAACGCCTCGCTTGAATTCAATACCATAAAGAAGCTCGGTTAGCGTGCCAGCCTGAACGCTTTCAACGGCAATTAGATTGGCTCGAAGCAGGTATTTGCTAAAAATTTGATCAAAGAGCGTCTCATAAGGTATATCGCCAGGAACCCTGATCCTAAGAATCTGCTCTTTAACTGTTTTGGCAAACATATTGACTTTAACCA
>DUEH01000166.1 GCA_011192195.1 Chloroflexota bacterium
AAAACAGGTACAAACTCTCCAGCGACAGGGCGATGACGTCTAGCGCCTGATGCGCTACCGCCCATTGCCACATCGCCCGAATATTATCAATCTCCGTCTCGGTCTCCGCTAAAGCCGCTTGTTGTTGACTTCCCAGAATGCTTTCCTCTCGCTGGCGCAGAAAATTGGCGTAATAGGCGCTGTACAGAGCTTCTACATTTTCCTTTTCCTGGGGGTTTTTCGCCAACTTCTTGTTGGCATACTGTCGAAGCATCTCGTGAATATCATAGCGTTCAGCGGCAATTTTTCTCAGGAATGATTTGTCCATCAAAGCGGAAAGGCTTGGCAGCGATGCGCCCGCAACCTGTCTCACCGCCGGCCGTTCGAAACTCCCCCGAAAAACAGACAAGCGTCGAAAGACGCCCTGCTCCTCCGCCGAAAGACGCTTCCAGGACTGGTCAAAGACTGCGCCCAGGCTGCGATGCCGTTCAGGAATATCCCGCGATTGGGCGCTCAGAAATTCAAGGGACTCTTCAATCTCCGCCGCAATCTCCCGGCAAGAGAGCGTCCGCGTCCAGGCGGCGGCTAACTCAATCCCCAGCGGCATCCCTTCCACCAGTTGGCATATCCGCGCGATATGCCTCATTTCGGCGGCACTCGGAGAAAAATCGCTTTGCAACTGGCGGGCGCTTTGCAGAAACAATTGCACGGCGTCATAGCGTTCTGCTTTTGCCAGGTCTTTTTTCGCCGGAACGGGTAAGCCGTCCACATTAAAGATGCGCTCCGCTCGCAAATTCAGCCGCTCGCGCGAGGTGACTAAAATCCTGACTTCTTTGGCCTTTTGTAGAATGTCGGTCAACAGGCCGGCGCCTTCGTCAATAAGGCGCTCAAAATTGTCCAGAACCAACAGCATTTCTCGCTCGCGCAGGGCGTCCAGCAATTCTTCTACTGCGCTCCTGTCGCCGCTCAGAGAAAGTTGAAGGCTGCCGGCTATGCTTGCCGCCAGTAAATCCGCCGATTGCAGGGATGAGAGCGGAACAAAGCAAACCCCGCGCAAAAAGGCGCTGCGGCATCGAGAGGCGGCTTCAATAGCCAGACGGGTTTTGCCGATGCCGCCCGGTCCAACCAGCGTCAAAAGCCGGCTGTCGGGGCGGGTCAGCGCTTTGCTCACTTTGTCCAGTTCAACCTCTCTGCCAACAAAAGGGGTGGGCTGTGGAGGAAGATTATGCGCCCCAACAGACGAAATAGCTTTGATTTGATGGTACAGGCGCGCCGTCGAAAGCATCGGCTCGACCCCCAATTCCTCATTCAAGAGGCGGCGACAGCTTTTGTACTGCTGCAAGGCGGCGTCGCGCTGCCCCGTCCGAACCAGCAAGCGCATCATCCGGCGATGCGCTTCTTCTCGCAGAGGATCCAATTTCAACAGTTGGGCGGCGTAGTCGAGACCCTCTCGATAAGTTCTACTTGCCAGATGGTGAGAAACCAGGCTCTGCAAGGCTTCGATGACCAGGCGGCGCAACCGTTCTCGTTCCAGCAACGCCCATTCTTCAAAGCCGCGACTCTCCCGCAGGTAGAACCCGTCCAGAAAATCGCCCTGATAAAGGGCAACGGCTTGTCGCAATTCGCTTGCGGCGTCGTCGGAAAGGGTTTCTGCGCCGGTCTTTCCCTCTCGCGCGGCGGCTACTCGTTCGATCAGTTCAGCCGTATCAAGGCGATAATCGCTGTTCAGATCAAACGCTGCCGTCTGCCGGGTGAAGACAACATAAGGCTTCAACTGTTTACGCAAACTGGAAAGGAGAACCCGCAAGTTGCCCAAAGCCTGTTTTTGCGAGCGATCATCCCACAGCAGGTCGGCTAAGATTTCACGGGCGTAGGGGCGCTCCGTGTAGGCCAAATACGCTAACAACGCCTCGGCCTTGCGCGAAGCCAACCCGGTGACCGGTTTCCTGTTTTTTTCGATTGTCAGGCCGCCAAGAAGTGAAATTTTTAACGAATTTCCCATTTTTATCACCCGACACGATTTTTTGAACGTTCTTTGAACGTTTGCTTGGTATACTGGATGTGTTTCGGGTTTCGTGGCGCGTAGATTTTTAACCCAAAACTAGAAACTAGAAACTAGAAACATTATAGTACAACAGAGACAAATTGTGAAAAAAGAAACAACAAGCAACTACCTGGCCTGTTTATTGCGCTTATGGCGCGAAAATGGAAATTCTCCCTGGCGAGTAACCGTAGAAGACGCAAGTACGGGCGAACGCCGTGGTTTTGCTGACTTGAAAACACTGTTTGCTTTTTTGGAAAAGCAAACGGGGGGCATATTGCTGCCTAGCGAGGACGACTCTGGCGACCTGAATTCGGGATAGGAAAAGTTGGATAAGGAGGCGTTGATGTTTATCAAACAAGTAACAATTATGCATACGATTAGCAAACCAGGGCTTCGATTAATGATACCGCTTCTGCTTGCCGGGTTGGGGTTGTGGTTTGGAAGTTGGGCGCGGGCGGAGGTCCCGGAGCCACCCACCGGACAAACCCAGCGCATTGAGCCTGGTCAGGTACCCCAAGGTTTCACCGCGGCCGAATGGGACGCCATCCAGCAGGCCTACGTCAAAGCCTCCAATACGGATGATATGGACAACTTTGGCTGCTCTGTGGCCGTCTCCGGCGACACGCTGGCAGTGGGGGCATATCGGGAAGACAGCAACGCCGCCGGGGTGGACGGGAACCAAAGCGATAATTCGGCCGAGGACTCCGGGGCGGTCTATGTCTTTACTCGCAGCGGCAACGTTTGGAGCCAGCAGGCCTACCTCAAGGCCTCCAATGCGGAGGCAGATGATGAGTTTGGCTACTCAGTGTCCGTCTTCGGCGACACGCTGGTAGTGGGGGCATATCAGGAAGACAGCAGCGCTGCCGGGGTGAACGGGAATCAGACCGACAACTCGGCCGATGGCTCCGGGGCGGCCTACGTCTTCACCCGCAGCGGCGGCGTCTGGAGCCAGCAAGCCTACCTCAAGGCCTCCAATGCGGAGGCGGGCGACTACTTTGGCAAAGCTGTAGCCATCTCTGGCGACACGGTGGTAGTAGGGGCGTATAATGAAGACAGCAACGCCACCGGGGTGGACGGAGACCAGGCCGACAACTCGATGTATGGCTCCGGGGCGGCCTACGTCTTCACCCGCAGCGGCGGCGTCTGGAGCCAGCAAGCATATCTCAAAGCCTCCAATACATGGATGTACGACCACTTCGGCAACTCTGTAGCCGTCTCCGGCGACACGCTGGCGGTCGGGGCGGATGATGAAGACAGCAGCGCTACCGGGGTAGACGGGAACCAGGGCGACAACTCGGCCGATGAATCCGGGGCAGCCTACGTCTTCACTCGCAGCGGCGGCGTCTGGAGCCAGCAGGCCTACCTCAAGGCCTCCAACACAGAGTCGGAGGACTACTTTGGCGAATCTGTAGCCATCTCCGGCGATACGGTAGTGGTCGGGGCAGATGGGGAAGACAGCAGCGCCACCGGAGTGAACGGGAACCAAGGCGATAACTCGGCCGAGGACTCCGGGGCGGCCTACGTCTTCACCCGCAGCGGCGGAACGTGGAGCCAGCAGGTCTACCTCAAGGCCTCCAACGCGGAGGCGGATGACTGGTTTGGCGAATCTGTAGCCATCTCTGACGACACGCTGGCAGTGGGGGCGCACAATGAAGACAGCAACGCCACCGGAGTGGACGGGAACCAGGCCGACAACTCGGCTGTCCTCTCTGGGGCGGCCTACGTTTTCACCCGGGACACCGGTCTCTGGAGCCAGCAGGCCTACCTCAAGGCCTCCAATACGGGAGGGGTTGACCACTTTGGTCGCTCTGTGGCCATCTCTGGCGGCGCGCTTGCAGTCGGGGCAGACGGGGAAGACAGCAGCGCCACCGGGGTGAACGGGGACCAGGGCGACGACTCCACTGGTAACTCCGGATCGGTCTACGTTTTCGATTCCGATGCTGCCTGTCGGGTTTGCACCGTGGATGACGATGGCCCCGCCGATTACAGCGCTATCCAGGAGGCTATGGACGATGCAACCTGTCTGGACGTTGAGGTTGCCGCAGGAACCTACGCTGAAAATGTACTCATCACGCGCGATGTGAATATTCGGGGCGCTGGTCTGCAAGACACAATCGTGAATGGCAATCAGGCAGGTTCGGTCTTTGCTATTCCTGATAATACCGGCACTACAGTAACCCTCGCCAATATGACAGTACAGAACGGCCTGAGCCCTGAGGGAGGGGGAATCTATAACGGCTGGTACAACCATCTAGCCGTAGACAACCTGAACATAGAGAACAATACGGCAACTGAACGTGGAGGGGGGATTCTCAACAGATTGGGTACTATAACTGTCACAGACTCCACCCTGACGGGCAACATTGCGCACGTTCCTCCTTCTGGCGGCGGCGGTGGCGGCATTTTTCACAGTGGGGGTCACATTTCGCTTGTCGATTCTGTAATTCAGGATAACGCCATCTATGCTGTGACTGACATAATCGATGGTTATGGCGGAGGAATTTATGCTGGAGGCAATGCAACTATTGAGAATTGTATCGTTCGCAACAATAGTTCCGACGCAGAGGCCGGCGGCATTATGATTTCCGCAGCTGATCATTTCCTCATCACTAACAGCGTTATCGAAGGAAATACGGCCGGGGGAACGCCAGGTGTATACGTTGTGAATAGCAAAGTAACAATCGATTCTTCTCAAATCATCTCCAACACCGGAGCTTTGTATAACCAAGACGGTCAATATGTATATGGAGGCGGCATCGGGATAACAGGGAGTGGGGCTCTCACCATTACGAACAGCGCTGTTAGCTCTAATACCTTGATTCCAGTGAACCCCACTACAGGTGTTATAGGCGGTGGAATCTATGGCGGTCCATTAACGGTGGTGAATACCGCTATCACCAATAACGAACCCGGAGGCGTATTCGCTGGCGGTTCCGATAATATTACTATAACCGGCAGCGATATATCCAATAATACCGGTGATGGTATTCGGTTAATTGGTAACGCAATCCTCACCATTACCCATAGCGCTGTTACGCAAAACACAACCGCAGGAATAGTTGGCGATTTTACCGATGTTGGTTACATAACTGTGAAGCATAGCGCCGTCACACAAAATGCAAACGGGGGAATAGATGGCAGTAATAATGGCGACGTAACTTTGAAGCATAGCAGGGTTGCCGATAATGGCGGCTTTGGCGTTTCTGGCGAGAGTATCTATATGCAGTTCAGCGCCGTCAGCGGCAACGCCAATACAAGCGCCTATGGCGGCGGAGTGAAAGGCGAAATGGTGGAAATTCGCTCCAGCGTCATCTACAACAACCACAGTGATTTTAGCGGGGGCGGCATCCACGCGAGCGAAATTCTAACAGTGGTCAATTCAACCATCAGCGGCAACACTGCCAACCGTAATGGCGGCGGGATTGCCTTGGGCGGCGGTGGAGCCAGCGCGCGCCTGGACAGCGTCACCGTGGCCTATAACACCGCCGATCTCAATGCCAACGATAACGGCGCCGGTGGAGGCATCTACCGGAACGCCGGCGCCGGCGCTTTCCACAGCCAGAACAGTATCATCGCCGATAACCAGGATCTCAGCGTCATTGCTCTTGGCGATGATCACGATTGCTTTGGCGATTTCAGCAGCGGCAGCGCCAACCTGATTGGCTACTATCCCGGAACCGGAGACCACTGCACCGGTTTCGACACTGTCCGGGATCAGCGCAACGCAGACCCCTTATTGCAACCCCTGGCGGATAATGGCGGCCCCACTTGGACTCATGCTCTCCCTGCAAATAGTCCGGCCGTGGACTGGTGGACGAATTGCCCCGACACCGACCAACGCGGCGTTGACCGGCCGCAGGATGGGGGCAGCGGGTCTGCGTATTGCGACATCGGCGCTTATGAGATTGGCGCGTGTTCGGCGCCCGTGTCACCGACCCTCACAATCACCAGGGAGGGCAACCATATTATGCTCGACTGGGACCGACATTCGGAAAACCGCGAAGTCGAAGTCTGGCGCGGCAGCGGCGACCCTCTCGACCCGGCATCTTACGCCAATATCTGGACCAACCTCTCTGCGAACACGGCCTATACCGATTACGACGTCATTGGCGACCCCGCCACCAATTACTTCTACGCCCTGCGCGGACAGAACGCCTGCGGCGAAAACTCGGAGATCTCCAATATCGTCGGCGAATTCGATTTTGGGATCAAGGCCGGCGAGGCGCGGCTCAGGCTCACCATGATCGCCCTCCCGCTCGAAGGCGCCGACCTGCCCACCACTGCCGACGAGGTCGCTGACTACATTGACCCAAATGGCAGCATCAGGGCCGTCGCCAAATGGCAGCCGCAGACCCAGAGCTGGATGGCGCGCCGGGTGGGCGCTCGCTTCGGCACGTCTGACTTTCCCGTCTCCCCCGGCGATGCCCTGTTCATCGGCGCTAACAGCGCGGCTCCCGACTCTTTTGCCTGGGTGGGCGATGTGCCGGCAGCCGGCAGCATCCAATACACGCTGTGGCCCGAGCAGGGAAACTCTATCATGATACCCCTGGACCAGAGCGGCCAGTTCACGCTTACCGCAGATGGTTTGGCAGCCGACATTGCAGGCGTGACAAAAGTAGCCATGTGGAGCCGTACTCTCCAACGTTGGATCGTGCGTACCGTCGCTACCCAGGAAGGGGGCAACTTTCCCGTCCGCTTGGGCTACCCTTATGTCATCCTCACCAACGAGTCGGTGCCGCCATATCCTTGGCCGTCACCCTGACCCTACTTGAGGGGAATGAACCTGGCGATCAAACGACTACTCAGGAATGAAGCGGCAAATCACGAACCAGCACAGGAGGAAAAAATGTCTACACATAAACTGCGCGTGAATCGAAATCTGGTGATGGTATTCGTCGCGGCGCTCGCGCTGATGGCCGGCGGGGCATTGCTGGCGCGGGACATATCGGCGGCCCCGAGCGGCTCGGCAACTCTGTCGGCGATGCAAGACAGCTACACCGACATCAATGCCCCAACGACGAATTTTGACGAGGGACTGTTGAGCGCGGCCAATTCCTTCGGCCCTCCCGGCGACTCGGACGTCACGACCAAGTACATCTTCCTGGAGTTTGACCTGAACAGCGTTGCTTTTGAGATCAAGAGCGCTACGCTGAATCTGGCAACGCTAACCTGCGGCGGCCTTGTACCTGTGGATGAGGTGAACGTCGCCGTCTACGGGGTGGATAACGCGCCAGCCAACAATTGGGAAGAGGCGAGCATCACGTGGGCTAATCAGCCCAGCTTCTCCACAGGCTCGCTGCTCATCATTCTGGATACAGGGGCAGTCGCAGCCGATAGCTCGCAATGGGCTACGTGGACGGATGGCAGCGGAGGCGTCTTGTCGTCGTGGTTAGAGACGCAGCGCTTGGCAAATGACAAAAGCGCCACCTTGGTATTGGCGATAGATAATTCCGACGATCCAGGTATCGCAGACGTTTTTTTTGAGGACAGCGAGGGCAGCGGCGCTGCTTACGGCTGCGCCGATGCGCTGGGGACGCCTACGCTCACGCTCAACGAGTCAAACCCCTACGGCATCTACCTGCCGCTGGTGATGAAGCAACAATAAA
>DUEH01000167.1 GCA_011192195.1 Chloroflexota bacterium
CTACCAAGGCGCCAATGTTTTTATCAGACATCAACTTTAGCGCCTGATAGACTATGGTATCCGGGGATGTCGTCCAAACCTGATTGCCCTTTTCCTTCAGAACCTGTCCCACTGTTGATGTGACCATCTGTCTTCCTCCTTTTTAGGAATTTTGCAGTTTTTCCAAAGCTAAATCGAGCCGCTTAAGCGTGGTTTCTTTACCCAGCGCCTCTAGTGTACCGAAGATAGGCGGGGCGACTTTTTTACCGCAGACGGCTACGCGGATGGGCTGGAACATTTGCCCGGCCTTGATACCCAACTCTTTGGCGGCCTGCCGAAGATGGGCGTCCAGTTCGTTATGCGTAAATTCTATGCCGGATAGAGCTTCTTTTGCTTTTTGCAGGATACCCGGTACGTCCTGCAAACTCATCTTTTTGGGTGTCAGCAGATTCAGGTCAAAGTCCGGCAGGTCGTCAACAAAGAAGAAATCAACCCAGTCGGCGGCGTCGGTGAGCAGGGTAAGGCGTTCCCGGATCATCGGGGTGATTTTGAGCAGGGTATCGCGCTTGGCGTTGATGCCGTCAGCTTGCAAATAGGGCAGCAAGCGGTCAGTAAGGTCTTCCACGCTTAACTGTCTGATGTAGATGCCATTGAAATTGTTGAGTTTATCGTAATTAAATGAAGCGGGCGAGGCGTTGACGCGCTCCAGACTAAAGCGTTCGATCAATTCCTGGCGGCTCATAATTTCGGTTTGACCGTCGTAACTCCAGCCAAGCAAAGCCAGATAGTTGACCAGCGCCTCCGGCAGATAGCCCAATTCTTTGAAAGTATGAACAAAAACAGGGTAAACCGAGCCGTCAGGGGCGCGGGTTTCGCGTTTGCTCATTTTACCCTTGCCCGCCGGGTTGAGGATGACCGGCAGATGCGCAAAGACGGGCATTTCAAAGCCCAAAAAGTTGTAGAGATGCACGTGGATGGGAAAACTGCCCAGCCATTCTTCGCCGCGCATAATATGCGTTATCTTCATCAGATGGTCGTCAATCACTACGGCAAAGTGGTAGGTGGGGATGCCGTTTGATTTGACCAATACGGCGTCGTTGAGGACGGCGTTTGCTACGGTAATGTCGCCGCGAATGGCGTCGTAGCCGGTGACGCTCCCTTCCAGCGGAATTTTGATGCGCAGCACAAAAGCCTCGCCCGCTGCGGCGCGACGCTCGGCTTCGGCGGGGGGGATGTTGCGGCAAAAACGATCGTAGCCGGGGTTGAGTTTGGCTTTCTGACGATCTTCGTTCACTTTAGCCAATCGCTCAGAAGAACAAAAGCAGCGATAGGCGTGTCCACTGTCTAAAATTTGTTGGCTATATTTTTGGTAGATGTCCAGGCGTTCGGTTTGGGTGTAGGGGCCGTAATCGCCACCGACTTCCGCGCCTTCGTCCCAATCCAGCCCCAGATAGCGCAAACTGTCCAAAAGGTCGCGCACAGAGTCGGGGTTGTAGCGTTTCTGGTCGGTATCTTCAATGCGGATGATGAAAGAGCCGCCGGTCTTTTTTGCCAGCAGGTAGTCGTACAAAGCGGTACGCGCGCCGCCAACGTGAAAAAAGCCGGTAGGGCTGGGGGCGTAACGCACGCGGGCGGGTTGGTTATTGGTCATTGGTTATTAGTCCTTTGTTCAGGCGTCAGGTTGTTTTTAGTATGTAAACAGATTTCAGCAGCACGCACAAAATCCTTTGCATCGCTCAAGGTATGTTCAGCAGTTGTCCGGTCAATAACGGTCAGTTCTTTATAATCGTGTCGTTGGCGCAGTGTAAAAGCCAGGCGCAACGAGCGTGAGAACTTGCGGGGAAACAATCCGGGTTTAACAAATTCCCGGTCAAACAGGCCAATTGCCCCACTATGTTTGGAGGTGCCTAATTGTTTGGTGGCCAGCAGCGCCAACAATGCGTAAAACATAGCGTAACAGGCGCGGTTAATTGCGCCGCGCAAAGCGTTTTCACGCAATAGAATTTCCGCCTCGCGTAGCGTTTCGTTTGCCTGCTCCAAGCGGTAGTTCAGCAAGGCTTCAAGTTGCTCAGGCTTCAAATTGGCACTCCCTCTCGTTCAATATTCAAAATCAGGGGGCTGGCGCCTAGAGGGCCGGATTGTATTTCACGGCGCGTCACTACAATGGGAACTATAACGTAATTTTGTTCAAAACCCACGTCGCAAGCAATTTCATCCATACGCAGCAGAAGTTCAGGCGTTGTTTCTTCAACTTCAACAAACAGGTCAAGATCGGAATCCGGCGCAGCGTCTCCCCTGGCGCGGGAGCCAAAAAGTCGCATATCAAGTACACTGACAATTTTATCAAAACGACGCTTAACTTCAGATGCTGCCTGGAAATCGGCGGGGTCAACCATTATTTTCACCCGAAATTTGCTTGTCTGAGGCGAAGAAGATTGCCTTGATAAAGGGCAGGTTCAGGTACAACAGCGGCAAAACAATGGATAAGGCGTAACGTCCGGTGAGCAGTATTTTTTGCTGAAGGGGCAAGTCGCCCAAATCAGTCACCCAGACACCAAAAATCGAAACGATAAAATAAAGCGTTGCCGCTGCAAAAAAGAGCAGTCGCCCCCAGTTTTTAATTCTTAGCAGACCAAAGGCTGACGCCAGGAAGAGCAGGCCAAAAATCAGGCTTGTCCATTGATAAACGTAAAGCAGCGGCCCTGATATTTGCACATCAAATTGCGAAAACCCGAGGCCAGAGGTGTAAAATAGCCGAATCAGGTTCAACGCGCCCAAAACAAGGGACCACAGAGCAATGATGTAAATGCCAAAATTTTGTCGAAGGGTACTCAATTTTCAAAGTCCAGTCGTTTTCTATAGATCAGTACGCTTTGAAGCAGTCCGATGGTCAACAAAAAAGTCAACAATGAACTGCCGCCGTAACTGATAAAGGGGAGCGGCGTGCCGGTCACAGGAACCATTTTTAGATTAACGCCGATATTGACAAAGGATTGAAAAAAGATTACCGCCCCCACGCCAACAGCTATCAGGCGGCCAAAGGGATCACCGGCCAGATTGGCGACTCGCAGGATGCGCCACAGTAGCAAAATAATGAGCAAAAAGAGCAAAATCGCGCCCAACATTCCCAATTCTTCGCCAATGACAGAAAAGATAAAGTCCGTATGACGCACGCGCAAGAAACGAAGCTGGTTCTGCGTTCCGTTGCCAAAGCCTTTCCCCAACCATCCCCCGGAGCCAATGCTGATAAGCGCCTGCTGGACGTTGTAAAAATCATCCGGGTTGCCGGTGGGGTCAAGAAAAAGAGTAATGCGCTGACGCATATAGTCTTTCATCATCAGCCAGATGATGGGACTGGCAAGCGCCACGCCGCCGCCTAACAAGCCTAAATGAAAAAGACGCATTCCGCCCACCAGCGCCATCGCCAGCCAGATAAAACCGATGATGATGCTGGTTCCCATATCCGGCTGAAGAAAAACCAGCAACATTGGCAACAGCACCACAGTCAGCGATTGCAGCAAGTAGGGAATACGGTCCATTTCGCCATCATGGTCGCTGATGATTTTAGCCAGAACAATAATGATGACCAGTTTGGTCAGTTCGCCGGGTTGTATTGCGCCGCCAGCCAACCAGCGCTGAGTCCCGCCGGTTAATTCACCGGCAATCAGCAAAACTGCCAGCAAAATTACAATACCAACGTATAAAAATTTATAAAGTTCGCGGTAGTAGCGGTAGTCAATAAGAGAAACCACCAACATCGCTATCAATCCAATACCGGCGCGAGTAAGTTGCACGCGCCATAATTCCTGCAAATCTACCGCGCTTTGGGTGGCGCTATAAATCATTAGCGCGCCGTAGGCAATGAGCAACAGCACAATGCCCACCATCAGAAAATCAAATTTGCGCCAAATCCGTAAATTTACCATTTGCCCCATACTATAGCAAAAAAGGGGGGAGTCTACAAAAACAGCAAACGGTAGTCGGTAAACGGTAAACAGGGAAAAACTCCCGCGCTTACCATTCTACCGACTACCGTTTACCCTGTCTACCGTCTACTTTCTACCGTCTACCGTTCTGCCTGCTTCTGAGAATGGGTATATCAGCCACCAGGCGACTTTGTCGGGCCGATTTAGTGAGGGAGATCTCCATACCTTCGGTGTCAATATCAACGTATTTGGAAATGACCTCGATGATCTCGTCTCGAATTTTGTTCATTGTACCGGGCGGCATTTTTACCCGATCTTGAATCAAAACTACTTGCAAACGCTCTTTGGCTACGCTGCCGCTGTTTTTGGATCCACCAAATAGTTTATCAAAAAATCCCATAAGGCACCTTCTTGAAATTTACGATTGACGATTTTAGATTTACGATTATTTTTTTGTTCCCAAACAGCGTTTTGGAACAAAGAAATCCAATCGTCAATTGTCAATCTGAAATCGTCAATCAATTTACAGGCTGCTGAAGAACTTTGAAAGCTTCTGCAAAAATGTCTCTTGCGTTTCAAGGTCCAGGAATGGCACGGTCTCGCCGGTAATGCGAGTAGCGACGTTCTTGAAAGCCTGACTGGCAACAGAATGGTTCTCCATTGTGGCCGGGACGCCCCGGTTGGTGGAGGTGATGATACTTTCATCGTCCGGCACTACGCCAAGCAGGTCAATAGCCAAAATATCCAACACGTCTTCGATGCCGATCATATCGCCCCGTTTGATCATATCCGGACGCAGGCGATTGATGATCAATTCGCCGGGGCCTTGTTCCTCCGCCTCAATCAAGCCGATGATGCGGTCAGCGTCGCGGACAGCGGCTACTTCCGGGGTAGTAATAATGATCACCTTGTCGGCGGGGGCGACGGCGTTTTTGAAGCCCTGCTCAATGCCGGCCGGCGAATCAATCAGCACGAAATCAAAATCGTCCCGCAATTGGTCGCACAAAGCAATCATATCTTCGGGGCTAACGGCGTTTTTGTCGCGGGTTTGGGCGGCGGGAATCAGGTACAGGCCTTCGATGCGTTTGTCCCTGATCATCGCCTGCTTGATGCGGCACACGCCATCCACCACATCTACCAAATCATAAACCACCCGATTTTCCAGACCCATCACTACGTCAAGATTACGCAGGCCAATATCGGCGTCAATGGCAACGACTTTGTAGCCTTTGGCAGCCAACGCCGCGCTCAAATTTGCGGTGGCAGTGGTTTTTCCCACGCCCCCTTTGCCGGATGTAATGGTCATAATTGTTGCGCTCATAATAATCCACGTCCTTTCTAACTTAAGGCAGAAGGGTGAAGGCAGAAGGATGAAAAAAGCAAAAAAATTCATCCTTCATCCTTCCGCCTTCATCCTTATCTTCACTTCCACGCTTCGGCAACGATTTGGCCGTTTTGCGCAAAGGCCATTTCCGGGATGATTTGTTCTTCGCCGTCATCTGCCGGAGAGCGAGAGATGAGGCTGCCAATGATAAGGTGCATTGGCGCCAGTTGCAAGGCGCACACAAAAGCGTCTTTTGGGTTGATGGCGCCAACGCGCACTGCGCCGCGCAGTTTACCCCACACAATTACGTGTCCTCCGGCGGTCACTTCTGCGCCGGGATTTACATCGCCGATAACCACAATATTACCCGAATGTTCAACGCGCTGCCCGGAACGCAAAGTACGGCGAATGACCAGCGTGTCGCCCGCCGCGCTGCCCAATGCCTCGGCGGCGGGGGGCGTTACAGGCGCAGACTGGCGCGATTGGGTCTCCAGGCCCAGCGATTTGGCCGCCGTCTGCGTTTCTGAAGCGCTGCCGTTGACGGCCCACAGAGTCATTTGATGCTCCGCCAACAGATGCCCCACCGTTTCAATCTCTTCCGCATCCAGCAATCGCTTGCCAACATCCAGCGCAACGCGTCCACCTTTGAAAAAGGAGGCCCTTTGTTCAAGCTTTTGGGCTAACTGTTCCAAAACACTTTGCCAGTTACCGGATTTGATAGTGACAATCAAGCCCTTGCTGGTTCCTCTAATTTCAACCCGGTCACGGGGCATTGCCGGTCTCCATTGCCTGAAATTCCACAAAATAGCGCGTCCCACCGTCCAGGCTTAACTCAATCTCATTGGAAGCGGGATAATCAGGTAAGCGTATTTGCCAGTTATCGCCCAACCGAGTGGCGATGTCGTTGAAGTCGAATTGCCCGTTGTTGCCGGTGGGAAGCCGGACTATTTCTTCGCCATCAGCGCTTAAAGAAACTATGATTTGCGAAATGCCCTGTCCCTGTTCATCCAACACAAACCCGTGAATGGCGGCGCCGGCGCTGCCGTGAGTGTCGCCGCCCAGTAATCGGGCGGTAAAATTTTTAAGGGCGACATTTTCGCTTTCTGCTTGCGCGTTATCCGCGTTTTCTTCCAACTGGTCAATGCCAAAATAATAACGCAAAATGGCGTTGGCTACGGGCGCAGAAGTTGCGGAGCCTTCGCCGCCACCGTAAACAAAGACCGCTACCGCAATTTCGGCGTTTTGGCTGGGGGCGTAGGCAACAAACCAGGCGTGGCTGGTTTTTACGCGCCCGTCGCGGTCAAGGCATTGGGGGTAGCGATCACAGTATTCAGCGGTGCCGGTTTTGCCGGAAACGGATATGCCGGGCACGTTGATGACATCTTTGGCCGTTCCCCATTCCACAACGGCGCGCAGCCCCTCTTCTACCCAGCCTCTGGTTTCCTCGCTCAAACCCAACTGACCGGCGATTTCTGCTTCGGCCTGAAAAAGCAAGTCTTTTTGCGGGTTTCTGACTTCTTTCACCAGATGCGGCTTGTAGAGCGTGCCGCCATTTGCCAGCGCTGCGTAGGCGTTGACTACTTGCAAAGGCGTTGCCAACACAAAACCCTGACCGATGGACATATTGTAAGTATCGCCTGTTACCCAGGTTTCGGCGTAGTTCAGGCGCTTCCACTTGGGGGTGGGGGCCAGACCCGCGCCTTCGCCGGGGATGTCTACGCCGGTGGGCGCGCCGAAACCAAAGCGCTCTGCATAGGCGGTCAATCGCTCATGCCCCAGCCCCTCGTAGCCAGAAGGCGCGTAACCGCCGCCAATCTGGTAGAAATAGATGTCGCAAGAGTGGGCCAGCCCGCTGACCACGTCCACAAGACCGTGTCCCTCTCTGTACCAACAGTAGAAGGGCTGCGCCAGTTCGGGGTCGTCCGGGAAGAATTTGTTGGGCAAGTAGAGTATCCCTTGCGCCAAAAATTGCTGATGCGGTGAAACGACGCCCTCTTCCAGCGCGCCCGCTGCGGGTACAATTTTGAAGACTGAGCCGGGCGGGTACAAGCCGCCGATGGCTTTATTCACCAGAGGCGCGCTTTTGTCTTCCGAAAGCAAACTGTACTCGCGGGCCGAAATGCCCTGGGCAAAGAGATTGTTGTCATAACTGGGCAACGAAACCATTGCCAGAATTTCGCCATTGTTTGGGTTCAGCACAACCGCTGCGCCAGATTGCCCGCCAGAATCCTCCATAGCGGCTTGAAGTTGTTCGGTAGCAAAGGTTTGCAGATCAAGGTCAATGGTCAATATTAAATTGTTTCCCGGTTCCGCCGCCTGCGAATCGCCAATAGTGGTGACTTTACGTCCGGTTACATCAACTTCTACAATTTCCTGCCCTTTTACGCCGTGCAGTTGGTCTTCGTAGCTGTATTCCAGACCCACCAGCCCTACATTGTCATTGGGATTGTAGATGGGCGGCGGGTAGTTTTCCACCTGCCCCGGCGAAATTGGTCCCACGTAACCCAAAATCTGCGCGCTAAGTTCGCCGGTCAGGTAATCGCGCTCTGAGTTTGTCTGGACAAAGACGCCGGGCAAGTTCAGGCGTTTTTCTTCGATGATGGCGGCTACTGCCGGATCAATATCGGCGGCAATGACAACGGGCTGATACGGCGCAAAGGGGGGGGCATTATCAACTGCGTCTTTGATGCCTCGCGGCGTTTTACTCAATAGACGGCTACGCGAATTTTTGACCTGCCGATTGGGTAATCGCGTGTACTCGTGATGCAGGAATGAGCGAAAATAGGCGTTGTGGCTGGCAATTTCGCGCGCGCCGCTGTTGGTAATGGGTAATTTCAGCAGACGCGCCAAATGCGCAAAAACCTGCGTTTCAGCGGTCATGTCATCGGGTAAGTAGGCCGGAACAATCACTACGTCAAAAATTGGGCGATTGCGCACCAGCAACTTCCCGTTGCGATCATAAATGATACCCCTGGGCGCTTCAATTTCCACCGAGCGAAAACGATTTCGGTCTGCCAGTTGTTGGTATTCTTCGCCCTTCAAAAATTGCAATCGCCAAAGTTGGGCGACCAACAGGCCAAAAAACAGGATGACGGTTAACTGAAAAATGAAAAGCCTTAACTTAACCTGATACTCGGTCACAGTTGCACACTTTTTTACTTCCCACTATTATACCCTATAATAAAGGTAATATCAAGGGGGTGAGGCACTAGATGTAGTATTTTAAGGTAGGTAGTACACAATATCTAGTGAAACAAAGGGTGAGGGATGAAGGCGGAAAGATGAAAATCTCGTTCCCAAACAGAGTTTGGGAACGAGATTTTCATCCTTCCGCCTTCATCCTTTAAATTGTCAGTTCGTCTCGCTGCCTGAAACGATCCAAGTAGCGAAAAAGCGGATACACCAGCGCCATCACGCCCACGTTCATCAGGCTGGCCGGAAAAATGATACCAACAAACACTTGTCCCAGTCCGGTCATTGGGTAGCCTGTTGCCCACAACAGCGGCAAAAAAATCAGGTAAAAGAGAATGCTGTAAGGCAGCGTCAATAAAATTGCCAGTAAGAAAGAATTATAAGACAATTTGTCTCGCCAAAAGCCGGTCACTAAAGAAACAAGTAACATACTGAGCGTAAAGGGGCCAAGGGGGGTGGGGGAAAGCAAATCCAGCAGCGCGCCGCCCACAAAGGCCAGCGGCAGTGAATCTTCCAGGTCGCGCAGCATACTCCAGGCCACAATCACTACCAGCAGTAAATCCGGGTGAACGGCGTGAAAGGAGAGAAAGGGGGTCAACGCGCTTTGCAAAACGCCGGCGATTAACACAATAAGCAGGGCCAGATAGGTGTTAATTTTGCCCCTCCAAGGTCTTCAACAGGTCTCCCTCAAGGTCAATCGGCTGGAAGGCGGTGAGAACCAAAACCGTCTCCAGGCCGCCAAAATCAACGGTAGAGCGAATACGAGCGCTTTGGAATAAATCCAGGTCGCGTTGAAAAACTTCGGTGATCTGGCCGATGACCAGTTTGTTGGGAAAGGCTCCGCCCAGTCCGGAAGTTAGCACCAGATCGCCCGGCGTTACCTTTTCGCCCTGGGGGATGCGTTCCATCAGCAAGCCGCCGGCCAGTTCACCACGCACAATGCCGTGAACACGCGAGTTTTGCACTAACGCATTCACCGAACTGGCGGGGTCAATGATCAGCAAAACTTGCGCGCTGTTAGGGCTTACCTGCGTTACACGCCCCACCAACCCGCGATGCGTGATGACCGGCATACCCGGCGTCACGCCATCGTTGACGCCCACATCAATGAAGATGGTGTAGAGCAGGTTGCCGGGGTCGGCGCCGATGACGCGCCCTACCACGCTGGCGCTAGTGTAATCAAAATCGGGGTTATTTTTGGTGTAGTTCAGCAAAGCGCGCAGTTCTTTATTTTCGCGCTCCAGTTCTCGCAATTGTACATTTTCCACCAGTAGGCGATTGACTTCCGCTTGCAAAAAAACGTTGTCGCTTTGCAACTTCTCCAGGCTTTCCGCGCGCTGAGTCGCGTCGCTCACCTGCGATGCGGCATCGGTAACAACGCTTTGGGCAGGTTGAAAAATGCTTTGCACTAAAATACGAACAGGTTGCATATACCCCAATCTATCCAGACCAAAACCCAGCAAAAGCAGCGCGAGCAATATTCCTAACATCAAGTTTTTACTGTTGTTTGATGTCATTAAAGTTGCCTGTCTTAAAAATAATCGGTAGTGGTAAAAAAGTAAGTGATGGAGTCCAAAACTACAGTTTTGGATTCCGCAATCATCACTTACAACTTAACCATTACCAAATAATCAGGGCGCCAGGGCGAAAGATTACCTTCCACGCCTACCGCCCTTTGAATTACGAGTTACGAATGACGAGTTACGAGTTACGAGTTACGAGTTACGAGTTACGAGTTACGAATGACGAATGACGAATGACGAAGTCTATATCTAAATTCATTCGTAATTCGTCATTCGTAATTCGTCGTTCGTAATTCGTAATTTGTTGCTATCCCCGGTGATTTGTACTGCCGCGCTGCAAGCCGGTCAAGATTTTAGCGTGCTTGTGCAGGTCTTCCAAAACCAGCCCCGCACCGCGGGCCACGCAGGTCAGCGGGTCATCGGTGACATATACGCGAATTTTGGTCTCTTCGGACAGACGCTCGGCTAACCCTTGCAGCAGCGCGCCGCCACCTGCCAGTCCAATGCCGCCTTCCATTAAATCGGCAATCAATTCAGGAGGCGTATCATCCAGCGATGTCTTGACCGAATCAATGATGATATTCACATTGTCGGCCAGAGCCTCACGAACTTCCACGCTGGAAACTTCTATGGCATCCGGCAAGCCGGTAATCAGGTTGCGCCCGCGCAGGGTAATGGTTTGCTCTTCCGGCAGCGGGTACGCGGAGCCAATGGTGATTTTGGCGCGTTCCGCCATTCGCTGGCCTATCAGCAAGTTGTATTTTTGGCGGGCGTAGGCAATAATCGCCTCGTCCATTTCATCGCCGGCCACGCGGATTGACTGGCTGACCACAATTCCCCCCAGCGAAAAGACGGCAACTTCGGTAGTGCCGCCGCCAATATCAACCACCATACTACCAATGGCCTCCGTCACCGGCAAGCCGGACCCGGCAGCGGCGGCAATGGGTTCTTCAATGAGAAACGCTTCTCTGGCTCCGGCGGAAACAGCCGCATCGTGAACGGCGCGCTTTTCCACTTCGGTGACGCCGCTGGGAATGCCCACTACTACGCGCGGCGCGTGCAGCGGAAAAAGCGTCTGCTCATGCACTTTGCGAATGAAATACTTGAGCATCGCTTCAGTCACTTCAAATTCAGAAATCACGCCATCGCGCAAAGGTCTAATGGCGATGATGTTGGCCGGAGTTCGCCCCACCATCTCTTTGGCTTCAACGCCAATAGCCAGCACCTTTTTAGTCTTTTTGTCTATCGCTACCACCGATGGTTCGTTAATGACAATTCCCTTGCCCTTAACATAAACCAAGGTGTTGGCCGTACCCAAATCTATTCCAATATCCAGCGAAAAAAGCCCCAACAGGGCGCTTAAGGGTTTAAACATCTTCTTTCCAAATCCTCATCTGTGATACGTGGCGCAGCCACGCAAACTACAACTTTGAGATTATACACCAGATATAGCAGAAGACACAATCCACACATTAGTAAAATAGTCCCTTCTTTTAGAAGATAGTACAAAAGAACGTTGACATTAGCGACAGAATAGACTATCATTCTATTGGGTGAAAAATTTAATTTTACGGACACTTCTCATGGTCAAATGCGATATTTGCCACTTTAATAACCCCGATGGCTTTGCTTACTGCGGACGATGCGGCAACGGTTTATCCAGCGCTGGCGACGCGAGTGAATCCTTCATCAGCAGCGCTATCGAAGGCGAACGCAAGCAAGTCACCATCATCTTTGCCGATATTTCTGGCTTCACCGCCCTGAACGACGCTGCCAACACCCCCGATGAAGTGGAAAAAGTGCTGCAAATTGTCAACCACTGCCTGCATATACTCAGCGAAGTGGTTTATGAATACGACGGCTACATTGACAAATACATGGGCGACGCCATTATGGCCGTCTTTGGCGCGCCGCGCTCTCACGAAGATGACCCCGAACGCGCCATGCGCACCGCTCTGGCTATGCGCGAACGCCTGGATGACTTCAATCGCAATCCTCCCTTCCCCCTGGCCCAGCCGCTGAGCATTCATCTGGGCATTAACACCGGAACCGTCATTGCCGGACTGATTGGCACCAAACGCAAACGCTCTTACACCGTTATGGGCGACGCCGTCAACGTTGCCTCCCGGCTGGAAGGTGTTTCAGAACGCGGCGAAGCGCTGGTCAGTCAAGACACCTATCATCTCACCAATCGCCTCTTTGTCTTCAAAGAGCGCGAGCCGGTAACAGTCAAAGGCAAACGCGAAGCGCTGGTCATCTACGAGCTGGTAGGCGCCAGAAGTCAAGATGCCACCCAGCGCGGCATCGCCGGAATGCGTTCCCCGCTGGTTGGAAGAGACAAGCAATTCACCGGTTTGCAGCGTAAAATCAGCAAATTACAGGCCGGGCAGGGGGGCATCATTACCGTCATTGGTGAAGCTGGTCTCGGAAAGTCGCGCCTTATTGCCGAATTGTACCAGCAAACAGTCCAGAAAGAATCCAATTTACACTGGCTGGAAGGGCGCGGGCTGTCCTATCGCCGCAGTTCAAGCTACAGACTATTCATCGGCATCCTGCACCAATACCTTGACATTGGGGCAGACGAACCGGGCGAAGTGGTCTGGCAAAAATTACAATCCATTGGCCCAACGCTATTCAATTCCAGAGCAAATGAAGTCATCCCCTACCTGGCCGCGTTGATGGGCGTTAAACTGGACGAAAAAACAGCCCGGAATATGCCCCTCTCTGACCCTATGCTCCTCCGCCAACGAATGTTTCTGGCCGTTGGCGAATGGGTAGAAAGCATTGTAGTGGAAAAACCCTGCGTACTGGTCTTTGAAGACCTGCACTGGGCCGACCCCCACTCTGTGCCGCTCATAGAATACCTGATGACTATCACACGCAGCCTGCCCCTGCTTGTCATTTGCCTCACCAGACCAGACAAGGAAATTGATTTTTGGGCCGTCAGAGAACGAACAACCAAAGAATATCAGGACATCTACACCGAAATATGGCTGGACCCGCTCACTCAAAAACAAAGCCGATATCTGGTAGACCAACTCTTGCAGGTAGAACATCTCCCCGATGTGCTGGAACGTCTGATTTACACGCGCTCCGAAGGAAATCCCCTCTTTATGGAAGAAGTCCTGCGCAGCCTGATTGAGGACGGAACGCTGGTCAAAGACGACGGCAGTTGGACAATGTCCCGCCCTATCACCGAAATCAACATCCCCGAAACCTTGACCGGCGTTTTGACCTCTCGCATTGACCGCCTGGACGAGCCGGTAAAACGCACCTTGCAAATCGCATCGGTCATTGGCAGAACCTTCCATCGCTCTGTGCTGAAAGGAGTAGCCGATGAAATCACCGACGATCCCAGCCAACTGGACAAATACCTGGCCACGTTAATGGCCGCGCAGCTCATCAAAGAACTCCCCGGCGACGGCGAAAAACCCGCCTTGAGCGCAGTCGAAAGGGAATACAAATTCAAGCATATCCTTACCTACGAAACCACCTACAACCTCCTTCTTTTGCAACAGCGCCGCGTCTATCACAAACGCATCGCCGACTATATGGCTCCCTGGTATTACCTGAAAGGCGAAGAGTACGCCAACATTGTGGCTCGGCATTACGAGCAAGGCGAAGTCTGGCATCGCGCCCTGACCTATCTCATCCGCGCCGCCGAAGCCTCAAGAATCATCTTTGACAACTTCAACGCCGCAGAATTTTACACCCGCGCCCTGAACATTTCTGAACTGGTTGAAAATCTCAAGCCTAAAACCCTGGTCCAAATCTATCAAGGGCGCGGCAGAATACTCAAACGCCTGGGGAAAATTGATCAGGCGCGGACAGATCTTGAACAAGCTCTTGAATTGGCGAAACAAGCGCAAGACTTAAGTACGCAAATGCGCGTTCTGGGCGAACTGGGACAGCTTAGAGCCGGATATGAGCAGGTAAGCCAAGCCGCGCCGTACTTTGAGCAAGCGCTGGAAATTGCCCGTCAGATCGAAGACACACAAGGGCTGGTTGACGCCCTCAATCAACTGGGTGAATTCAAATTTAATATGGGGCAGCTCAAAGAATCAAGCGCCTGCTATAACGAAGCGCTGGAAATTGCCCGTAAGCTGAACCTGACCCAATATCGCGCCAGCAGTCAAGACGGCCTGGCCGCCGTCATCCTCCATCAGGGCGAAATGCCCGCCGCCGTAGAACGGCTGGAAGATATTGCCCGCACCTGGCGCGACATTGGCAATTATCAGGGCTTAATGAAAACTTACGTCTCGCTGGCTGCCGCTTACGCCTGGCAAGCCAATTACGAAAAAAGCGACAAAATCTGCGCCGACGCAATAACCCTTCAGGAACGTACCGGCGACCTCAACTGGGCGCCGGCGTTCAGCTATTTTCTGGCCTGCAACGCTTTTGCTGCCGGTAATTGGGGGTCCACCGGTAAAAATCTGGACACAGCCATCAAAACTTCGCAACAATTGGGCAACGGAATCTGGCAGTCAATAGCCCTGACGCAAAACGGCTACTACCATCTGATGCTTGGTCAGCCGGATTTGGCGCTATCACAAATTCAGGAAGGGCTTCGCGTGGCAGAAAAAACCGGCGCGCCGCTGTGGATCAGTCGCGCCAAACGCGCATTGGCGCTGTGGCATCGCTTTGGTGACAATTACTCACTGGCGCAACCTATTCTGGAAGCAGAACTGAAGCGCGCTGCCAAAATGGGCTTTGTACCTGATCAAGTAGAAGCGCAACGGCAGCTTCTAAAAACCTGGCTAAACGCCGGTAAATGGGATGCAATTCCATCGCTGCTCCGGCAAATGGACGATCTTGCTACCTCGAGTAATATGAAAGCCGATCAAGTCGAAAGTTTACTCGTGTCTGCCCGGCTGGCCCGCCACAATCAAAACTACGAGCAGGAATTAGACTTACTGTTAGAAGCCAGAAATATTGCCCAACAAATAAAACACAAAATGCTGGAAATCACCATCGAAACCGCTATCATCGCGCCGCAAAGCAGACTCAAGCGCCTCAGCAGAGCCAAAACCAGCCTGAAACGCGCCAGACATCTGCTTGGTGAAATTGCCGACACGCTTGAAAATACAGAATTGCAAAAAAGTCTCCTGTCTGCATCCCCCCTATCCAAACAACTGGAACAAGCCAAAAGCCTGATTTCAATTTAGCCAATGTCTCTACTTGAGCAAGTCACCACCTACAGTCAAACGCATAATCTCATCACCCTTGGTGATAAAATTGTCATTGGCGTTTCGGGAGGCGCCGATTCGCTCTGCTTGCTGGCGTTGCTGAAAGAGATGGCCTTATTGCTTGACCTGCGCCTCCACGTAGCGCACCTCAATCACGGTTTGCGTTCCCAAGCCAGCGATGACGATGCGGCATTTGTCGCTGAATTGGCCAAAAAGTGGCGTTTAGCCTACACCAGTCAAAAAGAAGACGCAGCGGCCTGGGCCAAAAAGAAGAAACAAAGCCTTGAAGAAACCGCCCGACAGTTGCGCTATGATTTTCTGGTAGAAGTAGCGCGCGATGTTGACGCCAATAAAATTGCGGTAGGACACAACGCCAATGACCAGATCGAAACCGTATTGATGCACTTTCTGCGCGGCGCCGGCGTTGCCGGACTACGGGGAATGCTGCCAGTTTCGCCGCTTGAGTACCGCGCAGAGAAGACTGCCAAGTTACCCGCTCTCATTCGGCCTCTGCTAAACACCCTGCGCGGTGACATTGAAGCCTACAATCGACAGCATCATCTTGCGCCTCGTTTTGATCAATCAAATCTGGACAAGACCTTCTTCAGAAACAGATTGCGTTACGAATTGTTACCCATTCTGGAGAATTACAACCCCAACATTCACCAATCTCTGCAAAAAACCGCCAACCTGATGACCGCCAACCACGACATTCTACAAAATGAATTGGAACGCGTCTGGCGTTTTGTACTGAAGTCACAAAATGAACAGGCTATCACCCTTGATCGGCAGGATTGGCAGGTTTTACCCCTGGCCATGCAAAGACTTAGCTTACGCAAGGCTATCCAGACACTACGTAAAAATCTGCGCAACATTGATTTTAGCCATATTGAACAACTCGTCACCCTGCTCAACAACGGCAAAACCGGCGATGGCATTGATCTTCCTAAAAATTTGCGCGTAACGCTAGGGTACAACACCATCACTTTAGCCGATAAGCCTTATCAATCGCCATTGCCCAACCTACCCTACCTGCACAGCGAAACGCCCATAATCACAACGATTCCCGGCATCACCACCCTGCCAAAAAGCGCGTGGTACATTCACACCAACCTGATTATCCGCAGCACCCTCTCTGACCACGCTCTGACACAGCGCACGCCCTGGCGCGTCTATCTGGACGCCGCAGCGGTAGGAGACAATCCTATTTTACGCTCCCGGCAGCCCGGCGATATTTTTCAACCTTTTGGCTTGAATGGGAAACGGCAGAAATTGAAGGATTTTATGATCAATCAAAAAATCCCCATTGAACAGAGAGCGCTTACGCCGCTGCTAGTCACTAAAAACGGGAAGATTTGTTGGGTATGCGGCTGGCGTATTGACCACAGGTATCGGATAACAGAGCAAACCCAACGCGTGTTATCAGTTGAGTTCAAATTCAAATAACCTCAGTTCGGGATAAGGATTTAGGACACAGATTAACGCAGATTCAACGGATAATCACGGATAAAACAAAAAATAATCAGTGAAAATCCGCCGCCCCATCTGTGTTAATCTGTGTCCAATTCAGTTGTCGTCTTGCTTATCCCGAACTCAGGTAAATAGCAAAGAGAGTTTGGTTTTTAAAAAGGAGAGAGGGGCGCAACTTCTACAAGCTGCGCCCCTCTCTTCTTTTAAGGGGGTTTGATTGGCGATGACCTACTCTCCCGGCGGGCTGCCCCGCAAGTACCATCGGCGCTGGCGGGCTTAACTGCCGGGTTCGGGATGGAACCGGGTGTACCCCCACCGCTAAAATCACCAAACAAATCTCTTTTCAATTAACAATTAAGAATTAGCAATTGTTCATTGTTCATTGTTAATTGTTAATTGAGCATTGCCCCGGGTAGGGCCTTAAGAACTAAACAGGATGAGGAGTTTGTATCTTGAGACTACATTGAAGGGCAATTAAGCCCTCGACCATTAGTACGGCTTGGCTGAACGCATTGCTGCGCTTACACCGGCCGCCTATCAAGCTGGTAGTCTGCCAGCGGTCTTACTCCCTTGCGGGAAGGGTGATCTCATCTTGAAGCAAGTTTCCCACTTAGATGCTTTCAGCGGTTATCTTTGCCCAACTTAGCTACCCGGCTATGCTCCTGGCGGAACAACCGGTACACCAGCGGTCAGTTCACCCCGGTCCTCTCGTACTAGGGGCAACCCTTCTCAAATCACCTGCGCCTGCAGCGGATAGAGACCGACCTGTCTCACGACGGTCTGAACCCAGCTCGCGTACCGCTTTAATGGGCGAACAGCCCAACCCTTGGGACCTACTCCAGCCCCAGGATGCGACGAGCCGACATCGAGGTGC
>DUEH01000168.1 GCA_011192195.1 Chloroflexota bacterium
CCGGAATACTGGCAGGGCGAATAGGCGAATAGGCGAATGGGCGAATGGGCGAATGGGCGAATGGGCGAATGGCGAATGGCGAATGGCGAATGGCGAATGGGCGAATGGGCGAATGGCGAATGGGCGGATTTCCTTGTTTTCTCGTTTCCGCGCTCTGGCGTGGGAATGACTACAGAGACGCTCTGCGCCGGACACTGGATACAACCGGAGACAGGGGCGCGCAGAGCGTTCCGGTATGCGTTCCCACGCACAGCGAATGACCAATGACAAATGACAAATGACAAATGACAAATGACAAACTCAAGTCTGACTATTGCCGGAAATTATCAAAACCTGACCGCCATCGGCCAATTTGTCACGCATTGGGCCATTGAAAGCGGCCTGGATGAGCGAGCTGTCTACGCGGTACAAATGGCCGTAGATGAAGCGTGCAGCAATATCATTGAACACGCTTATGGCGGTGAAAGCAAGGGAGACGTCGAACTCTACTGTCGGAAATTGGATGACGGCTTAGAAGTGACCATTCGCGACCAGGGTCATCCCTTTGATCCCACAGCCATTGATGCGCCCAATATTCACGCGCCATTGGAAGAACGCGGCGAAGGCGGCCTGGGTCTTTTTTTGATGAAAGAATTGATGGATGAAGTAGCTTTTGAATTCAGCAAAGGCGGCAATACGTTGTTGTTGGTGAAGAAGAAATCTCGTTAATATATTCCCCATCGCTTGCGCGCCGAGTTGACCGCTGACCGCCGACCACTGACCGCCGCGAAATTGGTTTTTCGGCGGTCAGCGGTCGTCCGTCGGCGGTCTTGTGCGATAGTCCAAACACCTGCCAGTCCCAAAGAAAACGAATGAAATCTGAACAACTACGCGCCATCGCCGAAGTCAGCCGGGCGATTGCCTCAGAGCTGGATGTTGATAAACTATTGCAACTGGTTGCCCAACTGCTGCATCAGCGTTTTGGCTATCCTTTTGTGCATATCTTTGTACTTCACCAATTTCGACGATGGATTGAGTTCAAAACCGGACAAGGCTTGTATGCCGACTATCTGAAAGACGAACTTTCTTTCAGTCTGGACGATCAGGCGGGTATTATCCCCTGGGTGGCGCGCAGCGGCCAATCGCTGCTGGTCAACAACGTCCATGAAGACGAGCGATTTCAGCCCCTTCCCCTCCCGAAAATTGACATAAAATCCGAAATGGCCGTCCCCCTGGTCTTTGGCGGGGAAGTTTTGGGCGTTTTCGACATCGAAAGCGAAGCCTTTGATGCCTTTAGCGCCGATGACCAGTGGCTTTTGGAAACCCTGGCCGCCAACATTGCCATTGCCCTGCGAAACGCAATGCTCTATCGTTCTGAGCGCTGGCGTCATCAGGCCGCCGATGGTCTGCGCCGCGTTGCCGGTGTGCTGCGTTCAAAAGGAAGTCTGGACACCGTTCTGGCAACCATCTTGAGTCAACTGGACGCCCTGCTGCCCCTCACCTACGCCGCTATTTGGCTAAAAAATGAATCCGGCTACCGCTTCAAAATCGGCCACCGGCTTGGCAACAGAACACCCCCCGCCGCAGACATCACCAACCCCTGGTTTGACCGGGTAGTAGCAGACGGGACGGCTCTGGTTCGCCAATCGAAAGACGCGCTGGCGCCATTGGCTGAAGGCTGCCCCGCCAACCATTCCGCTCTGGGTGTGGCGCTGGAATCTGACGGCAAGGTATTGGGCGTGTTGACGCTGGTGCATCGCCAGTCGCAGCGTTATGGTCTGGAGGCGGCGCAACTGGCCGAAATCTTCGCCGGGCAGGCTGCCATTGTCATAGAGAATGCCCAACTCTACGCGCAAAGCCTGCGTCAGAAACAGTTGGAACGCGAACTGGAACTGGCCCGCGACATCCAGACCTCATTCATTCCCGATGAACTCCCCGTTCTGCCCGGCTGGGAAACAGCCGCTCACTGGAAAATGGCCCGCGAAGTCGGCGGCGATTTTTTCGACCTTATCCCCCTGCCGGATAACCGTCTGCTTCTGGTCATCGCTGATGTGGCCGACAAGGGTTTGCCCGCCGCGCTTTTTATGGCCCGAACCAGCTCCTTTTTTCGCGCTGTCGCCCTGGATTGCAGCGAACCCACACCTGTTTTAAACCGCGTCAATCGCCTGCTCACCGAAAATACCGAACAGACAATGTTTGTTTCCGTTTTCTGCGCCGTACTCGATATCAAAAGCGGCCAACTCAGTTACGCCTCTGCCGGACACAATCCGCCGGTATTGCTCAGAGATATGGGTAAAATGGAGATGCTGCGCGCCCAGGGAATGGTGTTGGGCGTGCTTGATACGGCCCGATTCCAGCAAAAAAGCATCACCCTCCACCCCGGCGATGCCCTTCTTCTCTACACCGACGGCGTCACCGAAGCCTTCAACCCCCAAGATGAAACTTTTGGCGAAGACCGCCTCTTGAAAGCCATTGAAGACAGTTGTCGCCTCTCCGCTCAAGAGATGGTCAACGCCATTCACCGCCGCGTGCTTGATTTTACGCAACCGCATCCGCAGTCGGATGATTTTACACTGTTGTTGCTGCGTCGGAAGCAACCAGAAGACAGCATATTGGTTGTAAAAAGCAACGCTGGCAAAGACCTGACAGATGTTGTGAAACGATCTCGTGAGCGTCGTTTGCAAAAAGTAGCTTCTGCAAGTGGTGGCCCAAGAATTTTACAGAGCAACTGGATGTAGTATTGGCAATGAGGACGAAATGACAAAATTTGCGCAAAAAACCCTTATGCTCTCTACCGCGCTTGCCGTTTCATTATTGTTAGCGCGCCTACTACAAAATTTTTCGAGAGGTGCATGATGAAAGTATTGCAATGGTCTATTACAGTGACCTCATTCTTGGGTTTAACGTTGCTTTTGCGCATCGCTGTTGACGGGTTGCTTGTCGCGGCGCAAGAGCCTGCGCCCTTGTCAACGGATGAGATGACGCTTATTCAGGTGACGCGCATCACCAATACAACCAGTTCTACTTTTAAAGACGCCCTCCTCAGCGGCAATGGCCGGAAAGTCGTCTATGGCGCTCCTTGGGGGTTTAATTATGAACGTACACTTTACCTGACGAATAGCGATGGCACAGGAACACCCTATGCTTTTTATAGCAGCGTGGGCGATCCTGATATAAAAGATATTAGATTATTAGACGTCAGCTATGATGGCAAAAAAATACTATTCTTCAAAGATAAAAGATATGGGGAGTGTTCCGTTGAGCACTTTGATCCATGTGGATATTTCCTTTACGATGTGGAAAGCCAAACCAGTACCCGGGCAACTCCTTGTTATACGGATTCTCGAATCTCCACCCAGCGGTGTCTCTCTGCCGCGACAGACAACATTATACTAAGCGGCGACGGCAATTACATTTTCTTGTTCTCCGGCAACAATTGGCAATGCGTGCCTGAATCTTACGATTACGGAGGGCATCTGTTGTGGCGATGGAATTGTCGTATTCCCAGCGACCAAAAAAGATTGTGGCGCGTTTCTATTGCCGACCTCGGCAATCCTGACGCTGCGGAATTGTGGGGGGGACTTGATGACGTGCTTCCTGAAAATAGCCGCCTGTATTCTTACGATCTACTCTATGCAGATTATGCCGGGGGAATAGCAGCTATCCTTCTTACAATTACCGGTGAAAGTGGAGGCACTCTTCCCGAATCAGGTATTTATTTCAGCCGAGGCAGTCGCTTGCAACGGATACCTACTGTGGATGTTGTTGATCATAACTACCTTTTCCGGTTAAGCGCAGATGGAAATTGGGTTGCCTACAGCCCTCCTTACATCAAGGAGTATCACATTCAACACGCCAGCGGCAGCCCGCACTACACACATCTGGTTCCTGATTCTCTCCAATATAACTACCTTAGAGGCATTACCCAAGACGGACAACAAACATTGTTCGAGGATCGCATGGTGGAAGAATATCCTTTGTGGATTGCCGACCGTGAAGGGAACTTTAACCCATTGACGGGTATTGCCCCGGGACCTTTATGCGACAGCGCTCATTTTTCTTACGATGGACAGAAGGTCGCTTGTCCGATGGATAAAGATAACACCGGGGACGCTCAATACTTTGTTCTGCACGGGCAAGCTAACCCCGACCTGAGCGTGGACGCCTTCACCCTCGACCTAGCCGCCGTTACCCACAGCGGCGGCAAGTACATCCTCCCTGTAGATGTGACTGTTCGCAACAGCGGCGAGAACGCCGCCGCCGACATCAAAGTGCGTTTTAGCGATAACGGTGGTTGGAGCGAAACGCAGACCATTGACAATCTTGCCGTCAATGCCGGCAAAGTTTTGCATCTGGATTGGGACATCACCAATCTGTTGAACGACGGCAAGGGCAAAGCCACCGTCAAACTTACCGTTGTTGCCGACCCGGACAACGCGATCGTTGAGGCCGGCGAGATCAACAACACGGCAGAATCCTCCGTCGAAGTGGATGCCCGCCCGCAACTTACGCAAGTCAAATCCGGCTATCGCCCCGGCACATTTTTAGCCGGCGCCGCCATCCAAAACAATTTTGATGTCTGGGTAGACTGGAACGGCGACTTGAGCGGTACCGGCGATGCCGACGAACCCAAAGAAGTGGTTTACGACCTCAACGGCGCGCAAACCCTTAAGAGCATCAACAATCCCGCCGCCGCGCCCGCCGCTTCACACACCTACGATATGAGCGTCGATTTGAAAGCCGGAGCTAACACACTACATATTCAAGCCGAAAATTCCGCCGGTTTCCAATCCGACAAGCAAACCTTCACCCTGCATCGCGCCGATAACGCCGCCTGGCTGGCTTCGGTCGCAATGGACACAGAAGCCGACCCGCCTGACGCCGAGTACGACAAAATCGCGGTCTACAAAAGCGAGTTCGAGTGGCCCAACGAAACGTTGGCAGAATATTTCGATGTTCCCGCCAACAAAGTGAACATCCTCAAAAAGGAATACGGTCCCAAACTGGATTCGTGGTCGCTGGGGGTGGAATTTCGCTCTGACGGCTGCGGGGAAGTCAATGGCAGCGGCGGTTTTGAAGGCGAGATCAAAGGGACGGTCGCTCTGAACACCACCGTCTCCGCTACGGGCGCGGTTCGCGCCACAGATCAACTGTACTTGACCAAACTGGAAGGTGCTTTGCGCGGCGAAGGCGAGTTTTCCACGCCCCGCATTCCCCTCAGCCCCTGGCTTCCCTTCCTCTACGCCCAGTCGAAAATCGGCGCAGGGGCGGATGCCACCTTGGGCGTTTATGAGCAAGCCAATGGCGAACTGGAATGGAGCCCGCTCATCTTGGGGTTGGACGCCACCGTCGAGGGAACTCTTTCCGCCGGATATGAAAACATCGCCTACGTTGAAGGGGGCATTGGCGGTCAGCCGCGCGGCGAATTCAACCTGCCCGCCGATCCCAAATTGCTACGCAGTCTCACCATTCGTCTTTACGCCTGGAGCAAAGGGAAATTCCTGGTCTGGGAAAAAGGCTACGATGCAGAATATGTGTGCGTTATCAGTGAATCCACCGGGCGGGAAGCTTACGCCTACGCACTGAAACCCCGGAGTAGCGATTGGCATTTGAGCGATTTAAGCTACGTCCCTCGCGCCGTCAGCACCGTGGGTCCGCAGGCAATGGATTACGCCTACGCCGACCCCGCGCTTTCTATTGCCGGCGACGACACGATGATGTTGCTGTGGGTAGATGATGAAGCGGCGCAACTGGAAATCCGCGCCTCTCGCTGGGACGGCTTGGCGTGGAGCACTACCGTCAATGCTGGCGACAACGCCTTTCTGGACGCACATCCCGATGTCGCCTACGATAGTGCTGGGAACGCGGTGACACTGTGGTCGCAAATAATAACCGCAACGCTCCCCTCCGACCCCCACGACGCGCTGGCTAATATGGATATCGTTTCCGCAGTCTGGACTGGCGCATCATGGATCGCGCCCACCCGTCTGACCACCGATGTGCAAATGGATTTTCGCCCCAAAGTGGAAGCCGACCGCAACGGCAATGTGATGGCAATGTGGCTCAAAGATGCCGACAACTCCTTCCCCCTCTATCCCGATGAGGATACTGAAACGTTGGGCGGCGACCTCTACTACACCCTTTGGAACAGCAACAGTATCACCTGGACAACCCCTGCTTTAGCGTTAAGCGGCGTATCCAGCAACGAAGCTCCCCAACTTGCCCGCAACGGCGACAACGCCCTGACCGTGTGGAGTCAGGACGCCGACGGTAGCGTGGGAACCATCACCGATACCGCCATCTACTATGCAAACTGGATTAGCCCCACCTGGGGACTATCGCAAACGCTGTCCGGTGCTGGCGACAGTATCGCTGATTTCTCGCCACGCATCGCCTACGATTCGATTGGGCAAGCTAATTTGATCTGGGTTAAAGGGCGCGTAGCGCAAAGCGCAGACCCCGACGATGCCGTAGACCAACTTTATTTTTCGGTTTATACCAATACCGCGTGGTCGCCGCCCGTTTTGGCGGTGGAAGCCGCCGCTATTCAGGGGACTAAATTATTAGTCGATTCGCAAGATAATCTGGTGGCACTGTGGCTGGCGCGTTCGGATGTGGGTATGGATTTATGGTATGCCGTCTATGACCGCAGTGCTCAACTCTGGAGCGATCCAATTTTATTCACCCACGACAAAGACGCCCAAACTGATTACGACGCCGTGATTGACAGCGCCGACGCTTTGCGGGTGGTTTTGACCGGACGAGAGATGACCACCGTCATCCACACCGTCAGCGATACCCAAAGAGCGGGCACTTCTCAGGCAGTTGTCTATCCTGACTTTGGCGAAGCGCGTCCCGCCGAACATCAGCATACGCTGGGGCGCGATTTGACGATGACCAACCTGGTTATCTCGCCCACAAATCCCGCGTCGGGAACTACCGCAACGCTCATCGCTACCGCCCGCAACAGCGGCGATTTAGCGATAACCGGAGCGCAAGTCGCTTTCTATGACGGCAATCCCGATAGCGGCGGCGTTCAAATTGGCGCGACGCAACCTCTTACGTCCCCCTTCCGTGCCGGTGTAACCGGCACGGTGAGCATCCAATGGGATGTACCCGCCGACGCTGTATCGCACACTATCTACGCCGTGAGCGACCCCGCAAACACCATCGCCGAAAGCATCGAAAGCAATAACCGGATTTCGCTGACGACCGTATTGCCCGATTTGAATGTCGATTGGGCGCATACAAATTGGGGCGGCAATGTCATCACCGTCACGGCAAATATCCGTAATGCGGGCGTCAGTCCCACCACCTCACCGTTCAGCGTTGCCTTGCGGATTGATAATTCCATCAGCGGCGCAACGGTGATTAGCGCCAATGTATCCACGCTACTGACAGCGGGGCAAAGCGTTACCGTCTCGCTGGCGATGACCAATCCAGGCGACGTTCTTACCGGTTCGCACACCGGCTGGGTCGTCGCCGATGCCGGAAGCGCCATCGCTGAAGCTGACGAAGCTAACAATAACGCCTTTACCGCGCTGAACGTCTTGCCTGACCTGACGCTGATGGCGGCGGACATTGCGGGCAGCGCTCCGGTTACAATTACGGTGCATAACATCGGTTTGATCACCGCGCCAAGCGCAACCGTCGTCATTTATCGAGATGGATTGACCGGCACGTTGCTTTATAGCGATACTGTTGGTAGCATTGCTGTTGGCGGCACGAGTGTCGTAACCGTTACGCTTGCCCCCGGCGATTACACCTTGTACGTTCAACTTGACCCGGATGACCTCGTCGCTGAAACCGACAAGAGCAACAACCTGGCAGTGCAAGAGATGGGGGTTCTCTTCCGCATCTATTTGCCGCTGGTGCTACGTTCACACACAGCGCCATAGCCGAGACATGCAGACGGCTTGAAGAAAAAAGATTTGGTAGCAAGTAACGCACAGTTTACCTTTGTATGGGTAGGAATGGCGGCTAACAACCACATGAACCCGACCGTGCTACGTGCGCGCAAATCTGTGCTCAAACGCGCGTTGTGGTTTGTCTCGTGGTAAAGGTACTCACGCCGAACTCGCACGGCAGGTTATGTGGAACGATGTTGTCACTGACATTAATTTCTGCGCAGGCGCAAACTTTGGTACTCAATGAACTTAAAGTCCTTGGCCATACAGGCGGCGTGAATAGAGCAATCTTTATTAAAGACAATTATCTGTATACTGCGGAGGGAAGCGAACTGGGCGTGTGGGATATTGCAAACCCCGTTTCCCCTGCCTTTGTAGGGAAAAGTCCGCCGCTGGAAAGTTACGTGCGCGATATTTACGTAGAAGGAGATTACGCCTATGTAGCCACACATCGCAGAGGACTGCATATTGTAGACCTCAGTGATCCAGAAAATCCGGTAGATGTTACGCATCATCTTGAATGGCCTCGTCCTTCTACTAAACTTTTTTCCGCTGGCGGCTATTTATTCACATACCATCATAGTTACGCCTACAACAAGACCGTTATGCTGGATACAAATTCCACACCAACAATCACAGAAGTGTGGACAGATACGGGATATTCTACAATTGCTCAAGTTAACGCCTATATTTACTTTATTAATGCTCAGGGGACGCGCATATTTACTTCCGCCGGTAGCAGCGGACTTGTTGAACTTGCCCAAAACACCAATATACGCGGCGGAAGCGTCCTTTACGCGCAGGGGCAGTACGCTTACCTGGCTCATTCCGACAATTTGGAAATATTGGACATAAGCGAGCCACTTACCCCCACCAGCGTGGCAACCTATACTGAAAATTTATCCGGTACTTTTGCTATGTGCGTAAACAATAACCGCATTTACCTGGCCAGCGCAACAAGGATCTGGGTTTTAGACGCTGGCAACCCCTTAAGCCTCACCCAAATTGCAACCTACACGCCAACAGAAGCTATCAGTGATCTGGCAGTAAAAGACAGTTATCTACACTTTTCTTATCGCGATGGTGGCTTTGGCGTAGCGAGCCTGAACAATCTGAACGCCATTAATCTGCAATATGAACATCGGGTCTTGCGCTACGCTACCGGCGTGCGTGTGGTGGAACCTTACGCCTATCTTGCTACAAAAAAAGATGGGTTTCAAATATACAATATCAGCAATCCCGCTTTACCCGTACTAACAGGCGTGTACACCGATGCCAAAAATGTTCACGATTTTGAAATTGATGGCAATTATCTTTATTTTGTAAACGGTGAAAAATTGCAAGTAATGGATATTTCCGTTATAAGCCGTCCCTTAAAAATAGCCGAATATCCTGCACCGGCGCTTAAACAATTCATAGATATAAACATCGAAGATAATTATAGTTATTTATCTGCTGATCGCATAACGCGAACCATATCTTCAAGCCTGCTAATTTTGGATATTAGCAATCCGTATACCCCTCATATAGCGGGAGAATACACAATCAAAAGAGAAAACATTGGACTTAGCGATGTGCAGGGCGACTATTTTTATTTGCTTGAACATTATTGGCAAAATTACACCATTCTTCAAAAACTTACAATACTCAATGTCAGCGATCCTGCTCATATCACCGTCGTCAATGAATACGATTTAGCCTATTGGACTCACCAGATAGAAGTGAAAGGGCGATACGCTTATGTTACCGGCTTGAACTGGGGTGTGGTTACTTACGACATCAGTAACCCGGCAATGGTTACAGAGCGAGGGCGTTACTTTTATGCTTTATCTCGTTTTCTTGCCGTAGGCGATGATGTAGTCTATTTGGGAGGAGCAGCTAGTTCTTGGGACGGGTATTTTCAAGTTGTTGATGTAAAAGACCCTGCCAAACCAAAACCGGTGACAGATTTTATAACCGGAGGAGATGGATATATTGTGGATGTGGAAGCAAGCGGATCAAAATGTTTTGTGGCAGGGGGAGAAAGTGGTTTTTTTGTCTTTGATTATTTTGAATACGTTATTGATTTACCATACGCTGCTTACTTGCCCCTGACATTAAAAGAATAAATGCCAGACGTTGAAACAATTCCCCACCCAAATCTTGAAGTGCTTGAAGACCGCTGGCTGCATAAAGTGATGGTCTTCATTCAATCTTTTCACCATCGTCCGCTAATGTTCAACCGGGCGGCATTGCTGCTGCTCTTTGGCGGCATCTTTGCCCTGTGGCAGATGATAGCCCCCTCAGTGGCTTTGGCAGCGACGCTTGTTTTTATTGCTGCGGTGTTGCTGGACCTGCTTGTGCTGTGGATTTTGCCTCGCCGAGGTATCTCTTTTGGACCAATTGCTCCGCAACTGCTGACAATGCTCTTGCCCAGATTGGCCGTAACGGCCTTGTCTCTGCTTATTGCTGTCTGGCAGCCAACTGCCGCGCTGTGGAC
>DUEH01000169.1 GCA_011192195.1 Chloroflexota bacterium
CCATGATCTTGTATATGAAAGGAGCAAGCATTGAGCGTATATATTCCCCAAAAAGCAATGGTCATTATGGCTCACCCTGATGACCCGGAATTTTTCTGCGGCGGCGTCTTGGCTCTCTGGGCTAAAGCAGGCGCAGAGATCACGTATCTTGTTTTGACCAATGGCAACAAAGGGAGCGATGACCCAACGATGACCTCGGAACAGTTGACTGCAATTAGACAAACAGAGCAGCGCAATGCAGCCACGGTGTTAGGCGTGAAAGAAATAATCTTTTTTGATGAAAATGACGGCGAACTGATTCCCACCCTGGAAATTCGTAAAAAAGTTGTGCAAGAAATTCGACGCTTTCAGCCGGACGCCATCATTGCCCCAGACCCCACCCGCTATTTCTACGCCAATACCTACATCAACCATCCCGACCACCGCGCCGCCGGCGAAATTGCCTTGGGGGCTGCCTTTCCCGCCACAGGAAATAGAATGTACCATCCGGAGCTTTTAGATCAGGGACTTGAACCGTATCCACTTAGACATATTTTCTTTGCTGGAGCCTCGGAAACTACCCTTTGGGTAGACATAAGCGAGGTGTTCGAGTTGAAAATGGAGGCGATTTTATGTCATACAAGTCAGATAAAAGACCCGGAAGAATTGCAGGAGCGCTGGCGTCAACGCAGCAAAGCCACCGACGAATACGGGCGCGAGGTGTATCGGGAAGGCTACCGTTATATGACCATTGGATAATGTCATCCCAAAAAACCCTTCCATTTTTGTTTTGAGTATGCTATAATTCAAAGGGTGAAGGTGGGAAGAAGATTTATCCTTCACCCTTAATTTTATCAGGAGGGCCGGTATGTTAGAAGATTTGACCATTGGCATCGAGGAAGAATATCAGATTATTGACCCGGAAACCAGAGAACTGACATCTTACATTCAGGAATTTTTGCAGCAAGGGCGCATTGTATTGAAAGACCAGGTGAAACCTGAGTTTATGCAATCTCAAGTTGAAGTAGGCAGCCGTGTTTGCCGAAACATCAAAGAAGCCCGGCAAGAAGTAGTGCGCTTGCGCAGCATGGTGTCAGAAGTGGCCCAACAACACAATCGCAAAATTGTAGCCGCCGGAACCCACCCCTTCTCGCGCTGGTTAGATCAGGAGATAACAGACCATGATCGTTATCACGGCCTGTTGAACGATATGCAATATCTGGCCCGCCGACTGCTGATCTTTGGGATGCACATTCATATCGGTATCCCGAATCGCGATCTTCGCGTAGACATTATGAACCAGATTCGCTACTTCTTGCCTCACCTGTTGACCCTCTCTACCTCCTCCCCCTTCTGGAACGGACGCGATACCGGTCTGAAATCCTACCGCAGTGTGGTTTTTGAAGACCTGCCCAGAACCGGCATCCCCGATTATTTTTCATCTTATGGAGCTTATGAGAGTCATGTCAATACCTTGATCAAAACCAACTGCATCGAGGAGCCGACCAAAATTTGGTGGGATGCGCGCCCTCATCCCAAATTTCCCACGCTGGAATTTAGAGTCTTTGACTGCGTTACCAGAGTTGATGATGTGATAGCCATTGCCGCCCTGCTTCAGGCTTTGGTAGCCAAGCTGATTATTTTGCGCAAGAACAATATTAGCTGGCGAATCTATCGCCGCGAGTTGATTGCCGAAAATAAATGGCGAGCCACAAGGGACGGCATTGCCGGAGAGCTGATTGATTGGGGTAAAGAAGAAGAGGTTCCGCTGCGGTTTTTGATGGGAGAAATGATCGAAATGGTGGACGATGTAGCCGCGCAATTGGGCACGCAAGCAGAAATAGCCCACATCCACAACATCTTGAAATCCGGCGCCAGCGCCGACAGGCAATTAGCCGTTTATCGGGAAACCGGCAGCCTGGAGGCTGTGGTAGATATGTTGGCAGAAGATACCATGCGGGGCTGTTAGCGGTATTCGGTATTTATAACGGTTAAATTGTCCTTGCAATGACAGTATCAAGCAAAAGGGCGTTCTCAATTGAGAACGCCCTTTTAACCCCGCCATGCCGTGTGTCAGCCATTTATCCTTGAACCTGCATAAGCAGGTGGAAACCGGATTAAGAAGGCTCAGCCTTGCCCTTTCGCAGGCTACCGCATCCCCTCTTAAAATGAGGTCTCCTAATCAGGGAGTGTTGGTTCAAGACGCGTGGCGCATCACGAACACAGCAGGGACATGGCTATGATAGCACAAAAAAAGAGGCTTGCCAAATTGCCTAATTGCGCTGCGCGGCGGGTTATTTTTCCAGGTCTAATTTGATATGCAAGTCTTGCAATTGCCCTGCTGTGACCGGCGTAGGCGCATCGGCCATGAGGTCTGTGGCGGACTGACTCTTGGGGAAAGCTATGACTTCCCGAATATTTTCTTCGCCGGCCAAGAGCATCATAAAGCGATCAATGCCGGGGGCAATGCCGCCGTGCGGCGGCGTGCCGTATTCAAAAGCCTCTAGTAAGTGCCCAAACTGCGCTTTTGCTTCTTCCAATTCAAGGCCAATTAAATCAAAGACTTTTTCCTGAATATCCCGGCGGTGGATTCTGATGCTGCCTCCGGCAATTTCGTGACCATTGCACACCAGATCGTATTGTTTGCCTTTGGTTTTGCCCGGATCGCTGTCTAGCAGGGGAATATCTTCATCTGCCGGCGCGGTGAAAAGGTGATGGCTGGGATCCCAGCGATTTTCTTCTGCATTGTAGGTGAAAAAGGGAAAGTCAAGCACCCAGGTCAGCGCCAGTACGTTATTGTCCCGCAAGTCCAGTCGATCGCCAATTTCCAGCCGCAGCCGCCCCAGGGATTCATTGGCTACTTCCGCCGAATCAGCCACAAAGAGCAGCAGGTCGCCGGCCTCGCCTTCCAGCTGCTGGACGATAGCTTCAACTTCTTCCGCCGAGAGGAACTTGGCAAAGGATGAGCGGTGCGCCTGCCCCGCTTCTGCCACCGATAACCAGGCCAGACCTTTGGCGCCAAACTCTTTGACAAAGCTTGTCAATTCATCTATCTTTTTGCGGCTGTACCCGCCGCATCCTCTGGCGTTAAGACCTCTGACCATTCCGCCTCTGGCTACTGCGCCGGAGAAGACCTTGAATGGGCTGTTAGCTATCAGGTCGTTAATGGTCTTTAGCTCAAGGTCAAAGCGCAGGTCGGGATTATCGCGCCCGTAGCGATCCATTGCTTCGTTGTAGCTTATTTGTTTGAAGGGTTTGAAAAGAAGTTTCTTATCCGTCAGCTCTTCGATAATGCCGGTGAACATGCGCTCTACAATGTCCATCACGTCATCCTGTTCCACAAAACTCATTTCCATATCTAATTGTGTAAACTCCGGTTGACGGTCGCCGCGTTGGTCTTCATCTCTGAAGCAGCGGGCAATCTGAAAATAGCGCTCGTATCCGGCAATCATCAAAAGTTGTTTCAATTGCTGCGGGCTTTGCGGCAGCGCGTAGAATTTTCCGGGATGCACGCGACTGGGAACCAGATAGTCACGCGCGCCTTCCGGCGTACTTTTGAAGAGGATGGGCGTTTCAATTTCTATAAAGCCTTCTTGCGTTAAAAAATTGCGGATGTATTGATTGACTTGATGCCGCAAGATGATATTTTTCTGCATGCGCTGGCGTCGCAGGTCCAGGTAGCGATATTTCAAGCGCAGTTTTTCTTCTACCGGCGCGTCTTTGTTGATGTAGAAAGGCGGCGTTTTGGCGGCGTTGATGATTTCGGCAGATTGAACGATGATCTCGACTTCTCCTGTTTCCATCTCCGGATTTTCCAGCCCTGCCGGGCGCTCATTGACAATGCCCTTGATTTTTACCACGTATTCGGCGCGCAAGGCGCTGGCGATTTTATGAGCTTCTTCGTTGACGTCCGGGTTAAAAACAACCTGGGTTAGCCCCCATCGGTCGCGCAGGTCAATGAAGATAAGTCCGCCGTGATCCCGGCGACGGTTGACCCACCCGGCCAGAGTAACAGTTTTGCCGTGATCGCTCTTTCTGAGTTGGCCGCAAGTATGCGTTTTGTACATTTTATTTGTCCTTTGTCATTCGTAATTCGTCAGATTTGCCGCATTTTAGCACAATCGGCAAATATATCAAGGTTGGCACTCCCAGGATCCCCCTTTGCCGTCCAGACAGAGGCGAATGGTGTAGCCGCCCAGGTCTAGCTGTACCACCTGTACGTAGTCGCCTTGGGGAACAACGGTGAAAAAGGTGACGGAAGCGGTGGCTTTGGGGGGCGGGCCGGCGCCGCCGTAGCCGTAGAAACAGGCTTTTACTTCGCCGCCGCTGGCAGTGAAGAAGCTAATGTCGTCGCCCCAGGTGTCGGCAACTTTGGCTTGCGAGTTATTGGTTAGCAGCAGTTCCAGATTGAAGCCGCGGAAGTTGGGGTGTTTATCGTCAAAATTGCCGGTGCGCCACGCTTCGCAGGGATCGCCCCGATCACCGCCCCACGGTTCTTCATAGCGATGTTGGTTGCCCACTTTTAGTTCGTAAGGCCCGCTGCCGGCAACGGGCGGCGGCGTAGTGACGGAGCCGCCGCTGTTTACCTGTAATTGCACTGTGGCGTGAGACGTTTGTCCGCCACTGCCCACGGCAGTCAGGACGTAACTGCCGCTAACAGCCGGGCAAATTTGCTGGCTTCCCTGATTAGCCACCGGCGCGCTGTCTAAACTGACTTGCCGGGCATTGCTCACCGACCAGTGGAGGAGAGTGCATTTTCCTGCTTGCAAACTGTAGCTATCAGCGATGAATTGATTGATCACCGGCGCGGCTGCTGCGGGGGCAGATGTGGGCGGCAGCGGCGTGAAGGTGGGCGTGGCTTGAGCGGGGAGGGGCGTGGGGCGCACGCGAATGACCACAGTTTGCTCGGTGACGTTGTTGCCTGTTGAAGATATTAACAAGCGATACGTGTTTGACGTTTCACGGGGGCAAACTTCTTGATTGCCGGTGTAGCCCACTTGCTGCCCGTTCAAGGCGACGTTTTGGGCGTTTTCTACTTGCCAGCGCAGTGTGGTGCAGTCGCCGTAATCCAGGGTACTTTGTTCGGTGGAAAAGCTGACTTTTACGCCGGGTGGGGGCGTTGCAGTGGGCAGGATGACCAGACTGATAGTGGCCTCTTCAATGTTGCCGTCAAGCGATAGCGCGGTCAGGATGTGGTTTTCCCCTGATTTTTGCGGGCAAATCTCTCGTTCTCCCGCGTTGGAAACCGCTTTGCCATCCAGCCGAACATCTTTGGCGTTATCAACCGACCAAAAGAGTCGGGCGCAGTCGCCAAATTGCAAGGTACTTTGGTCGGCGTTGAATGTGATGCGAACAGGAGCGGCGGTAGAGGCCGTAGAGGCGGTGGCGCTTTGCGGCGTCAAGGTGGCGGTGGGGACGCTGGCGAGTGTAGGGACGGTTGCTGTGGCAGTAGCTTGCGCCACAGTGGGCGTTGGCGCGACGACTTGCATCCCCTGCCAGAGAAAATATCCGCCAACAAGCAAAATTGCCAGTAGTAAAATTCCCAATAGCGCCAAGATACCGGCCATACTTTTTTTCTTGGGAGGCGGCGGTGCGGCAGCCACATAAGTTCGGTCTACTACGCCATGCAGCGTAAGCGTGATATCGGCGCCTACTTGCAGCTCGTCGCCGGGTCTCAATTTTGTTGACGCAGTCACTTTTTTCCCGTTGATGAAGGTGCCGTTGGTAGAGCCGAGGTCTTGCGCGGTCACAACGCCGTTTTGAACATTGAGCAGCAAGTGATGTTTGGAAATGGTTGGATTATCCAGCGTAATATCATTGGTGGACCCTCGGCCAATGGTGGCTTTTCCGTCTGGCAGGTCAAAAACCTGCCCTTTTTGCGTTCCGCTTTTGACGGTGAGTTTTAAGGTTGCGTTCATTTCTGTTCTCCCTTGGGACTGCACTTTTATGGCTGGTTTCGCTAACGGACACCCCTGCGATTTGACACGGATTTAGCCTCCAGTGACCGCCGACCGCTGACCGTTGACCGCCAAAACGCGCTAAATCGGCCATTTTTCACAGCGGTCTGCGGTCTGCCGTC
>DUEH01000017.1 GCA_011192195.1 Chloroflexota bacterium
GGGCGCTTGTGGTTTGCGGGAATGCAGCCCTTAATCACCTATCTGGGGTTGCTTTCGGCCGGGCTGGCAATTGCCCTGCAAGGGCCGCTTTCCAATCTGGCCGGATGGGGCTTGATTGCCTGGCGCAAACCCTTTGTCGTGGGAGATCGCATCCAAATTGGCATCAACGCCGGTGACGTGATCGATACCGGCTTTTTCAAATTCACCCTATTGGAAATTGGAAACTGGGTGGAGGCGGATCAAAGTACGGGCCGCATCCTTCAAGTTCCCAACGGAAAAGTGTTTACCGAAACTGTAGCCAACTACACGCTCGGCTTTGAGTACATCTGGCACGAACTGCCTATCTTGATAACTTTTGAAAGCAATTGGGAGGAAGCCGAAAGCGTTTTACAAGATATTATTGAACGGCATACTGCTTCTATTGCCAAAGAAGCTGAAGAACGCACCCGGCGCGCGACGGAAAAGTATATGATCTACTTCTCTAAGTTGACGCCGATTGTCTACGTGAAAGTAGTAGAGAACGGCGTTTTGCTCACCATCCGCTATTTCTGCAATCCCCGCCGACGTCGTTCAACCGAACACGCCATCTGGAAAGATATTTTACGCGCCTTTGACGCGCAACCTGATATTGAGTTTGCCTACCCCACCCAACGCTTCTATTTTCCCAAAAACGAAACGCAAGGCCATTCCATAACGCAGCAAGCCAAAAAATCAGACCAAGCGGATTCGGTAGTGGTAGAAGAGTAAGTGATATAATATCTATTGCCTATTGCAAATATCGGTGGTAGACTCACTTCTTATGAAACGTCTAAGCCGACCTCTGATCATCATCGCACTAGGGTTGCTCACCCTGTTGCTGCTGCTAAAACTGGGCAACATTGATATTTCAATGGACACCCTGCGCCAAATTAACCCACTCTACCTGACAGCAGCTATTGCCATCCACTATTCCGGCTTTGCAATGCGCGGCTGGCGCTGGCAAAAGCTGTTAGCCGGACTGGGACACTCGTTGGGCTATGTTTACGCCACTACGCTGCTTCTGACGGGTTGGTTTGTGAGCGCTCTGATTCCCGCCCGCCTCGGCGACGTAGCCCGCGCCTATATGCTGCGTCGGGACCATCGCATTTCAATGGCTCAGGGCCTGGGTTCCATTGCCACCGAACGCACCTTTGATATTCTGTCTATCCTGATTCTGGCGGCCTCTGCGGCAACTTTTGCGCTGGCCGACAGAACGCCGCCCTGGGTGTGGAAAAGCATTGGCGGGGGAGCGCTGTTGCTGGGTATTTTGGCTGGCATTCTATTGCTCAGTCCGCAGCTAGAACATTTTTTTCTCAATCTGTTGCCCTGGTCAATTTACAAAAAAGTTATTCGCTTTGGCTTTGAACTGCTGAATAGCATTCGGCAAGTAGGGCAAAACCCCAAACTCTTGCTGCTGGTTACGGCGCAAAGTCTGTACATCTGGCTATGCGATATTTTCTTGATGGCTTTTGTCTTCCTCAGCATCGGCGCAAAAGTGCCATTCAGCATTTCCGCCTTCACCAGTATGGTTGTCGATTTGGCCGCTGCCGTACCAATCATTCCGGGAGCGCTGGGGCAGGTTGAAGGGACGGCGATAGGCGTGCTGAGTCTTTTTCAGACCCCCACCGGACAAAGCAGCCTGATGGTGCTGCTCAACCGATTTATCAGCTTCTGGACATTCATCCTTGTCAGCGGTGCGGTGACTTATCTGTTTGGCTTTTCGCAAGCGTTGAATCCGGATAGCCTGAAGGCAGAAGCCAGTGATTAAAATCTACCAAAAACACCAAAACTTCATTCTACTCCTCATCCTCTTCATCGCCTTTCGAGCGCTAACCTTGCTGGCGTACCGGCCCGGCGGTCTAATTCTTGATTTTAGCGATTTTTACTGGTACCGTGAATTTTCCCAACTTTCCCGGCAAGGCTACATCCCCTATCAAAGCATCTGGACAACTTACCCGCCGCTCTTCCCCGTACTGATGCTCTGGCTGTGGAAACTGAGCGCCCTGTTTCCACCCTGGGACCAAGCCAACCTCATCTTCGGCCTGCTGATGGGCGGCGCGTTCCTGCTTTTTGAAATTGGCAACTTCGTTCTGCTCTACCTCATCGCCCTGAAAATCTATCCCCTTGAAAAAGCCTTCAAACCAGTCTGGATATACGCCGCCCTCTTTGTCCCGGTCTACACCGTCACCGGCTGGTTTGAAAGCTACCCGCTTTTCTTCTTCCTGCTCAGCCTGTATCTATTGCTGCGCGGCAAGCCCTATCTCAGCGCCTTTTTCACCGGCGTGGGGTTTATGATCAAACTCATTCCGCTCATTTTACTGCCAATTGGAATGAAACTGCTGCCCCAAAAATCTGAGCGGGGGCGTCTGCGCATCTCGGCGCTGAACGTGAATTTCGATTTGAAGCAGGTCGGGCTGTACCTCTTCATCTTTGTTGCCACTGTGGTAGTCATCGCCTACCCTTTTTACCAACTAAACCCCGACTTGATCTTCGGGTCTGCGCAAATCACCGGCGCGCGCGTTCCCTGGGAGACGGTCTGGGCGCTGCTGGAAGGGAATTACGAATACGGCGTCATTCCTCTGGATATGCGAAATCTGGCCTGGCAGCCCGCCGACGGTCCCGGTTCCAGTCTACCCTGGCTTTGGATCACGCTGGCTTTTGGCCTGCTCTACACCTTGCTCTACACCCGACGCATCGACTGGCAAAACCCCAAAGCGGCGGTCGCCTTCACCGGATTGACGGTGAGCCTCTTTTTTCTCTACTCCAAGGGATACAGCCCGCAGTGGTTGGGCTGGCTATTGATCTTCACCTCGCTGCTGTTGCCCAATTTACGCGGCGCGCTTTACGCAGTGGTGTTGAGCTTCCTCAACATCATCGAATCTAACCTCTTTTTCCCGATGTTTCCGGGTGAACACTGGCTATTAACGGCAACCGTCCTGCTCAGAAGCGCGCTCATCGTTGCGCTGGCAATTGAGTTCAGCCTGATTGTGTGGCCGCAACTGGCAACGCCGACAGTGATCAAAGCGCGGCGCTACGCCCTTGCGCTGGGGCTGGCGACGCTGCTGCTGGCGACGTTCCCCGCCGGTCTGCGCCTGAAAAACGCCTATTTCCAAACTCGCCTTGAACAGAGTCCCTACCGCGCTTCCATTAGTTGGCTGCACGAACAACCCGTCACCGAAGCCATCTTGATGAACGATCACGCCGCCTACGATTGGTTCTACCCCTACCTGCGCCGCAGTCATCAATTTTATATGCTGGACGATTACGCCGACGCCAATACCACCGTAGAGGCCAAAACCCTCCGCCTGCTTGATAGCATCGCCGCCCAACACAAAGCGCTCTGGATTTTTGACGCTGATCCCGCCCACACCACCCCCGCCGAAACCGCGACGAATGAATGGCTTGATGGGCTATCGCCCGCGCATCAGGCCGATATTGACGGCGGGCGCTTGTACCTTTTCATTTTGAAATAAAATTAGTGTATAATGTAAGTAGTGGAGGTAAAGCAAAATGAACGTTAAAATGCTCACGTCATCATTAAGCCAGCAAGTAGGGTTGCCGGAGGCAGAACTTGTCCGCAAAAGGCTTCTAGCATACATCCAGAATGAAATTCGACTGGCAAAATTGGAAATCGCCAATATCCGCGAACGATACAGCGTTTTTTCAAAAGAAGAACTTTATCAAGCCATTAAAGATGGTTATGCTGTAGAACACCCAGTCTGGGAAGATTACATTATCTGGAAGAACAAACTGGCTCATATCGCAAATCTGCGGCAATTAGCAACGAGCCAAGAGCAATGTTAAAAGCTTATCATAAACTTGCTGCCATAACAAAAAGCCAATTTAGCGATATTGTCGAAAGTAAATTGAACGCCGCACCAGAATTAGCGATACGCGAAATACTGATATTTGTCAGAGCGCAATTATCTTAATGCTAAAACGAAACACGCCTCTCGCCCTGTTCATCTTCCTCTTCTCCCTCTATCTGCTCACCTATTCCCCCACCCTCCACTCCAGCGACGGGCTGGCGATGTTTTCCACTGCCGAAAGTTTGGCGCGGCGCGGCGCGTGGGACATTGAACAAATTCGGTGGATGGGCTTGCAGCAGGGAACCTACGGGCTGGACGACCTGCTCTACTCACGCAAGGGGGCGGGGCAACCGCTGCTGGCCCTGCCGCTGGCCTGGCTGGGGCTGCTTGTTCCCTTCTTGGGAAGCGTCACCGCCACAATGCTCTTTGGCAGTCTCATTACTGCCTTGAGCGGCGCGCTCATTTACCTCTACCTGAAAAAACTGGGCTACCGAGAAAAAACAGGCGTCATCGCCGGGTTGGTTTACGGCACGGGAACAACGGCCTGGCCTTACGCCAAAACCTTTTTCAGCGACACGCTGGCCGGTCTGCTCCTGCTGATCACAGCCCTCTCCCTGCTCACCTATCGCCAAAAGGGGCAAAATCGCTACGCATTTCCAGCCGGATTATCTCTTGCCTGGGCCGTTGCCACCCGTTACGCCGAAGCTGTCTTCCTGCCCGTCTTCGGCCTGCTATTTTTAGCCTACCTTTTTGAAACAAGGAGAGGGGGAAACAAGGGGACAAGGGGACAAGGACGCGAAGCGGTTTCTTCACCAGACAAGGAGACAAAGGAGCTTCTTTTAAAAGCGTCTCCCTGTCTCCCCCTCTCCCCTGCCCCCCCTCTCCCCCTCTCCTTGTCATCATTCGCCGCACCTATCCTCATCATTGGCATTGCGCTGCTCACCTTCAACACCCTGCGTTACGGCAGTCCACTGAACACCGGCTATTTGCCGCAAGAAACCTTTTCGGCGGTGTGGTGGCAGGGGATTTTGGGGCAGCTTATCAGCCCGGGCCGAGGATTGCTGCTCTACAGCCCCGTTCTGCTACTCACCTTTTTCGGCCTCAAATCTTTCTGGCAGCGCCACCAACCAGAATTTCTGGCATCGCTGGCGGTAATTATGATTCACCTGCTGCTTTACGGAAAGTGGTTTATGTGGCACGGCGGCTTTGCCTGGGGGCCACGCTTTCTGGTTGCCACGCTCCCTTTTTGGGTCATTCTAATGGCCCCGGTTGTTCAACGCGCAACAAGTGGGGTACGCTGGCAGGATGACGAAGGGCGAAGGACGAAAGACGAATTACGAACGACGAATTACGAACGACAAGTGACAAATGACAGAGGACAAATTCGCCGTTCATTGTTCACTGTTCATTATTCATTATTCATTATCTTGTGGGGCCTCAGCATCTTCTTGCAACTCCCCGGTCTGGCGGTGGACTTCGACTTGTGGCAAAACCGTCTGCTGGAAACCGGCCTCCCTCTCTTTGACCCGATCACCTTTTTCAATCCCCTTTACTCTCCGTTGCTGGGGACGTGGCAATTCATCAACTTAGCTAATCTGGATGTTGTCTGGGCCGCAGAGGGTAAAATCGTCTGGTGGTTGCTGGGCGTGTTGGTGTTAAATGTAGCCGTTGCGGGATGGAGATTAATGGGTAGTGAACGACGGTCAGCGGTCGGCGGTCATTCGTCATTCGTCACGCTTCGCGGTCATTCGTCACTTGCCCTGTCAATTTTAAGCGCCATCTTGCTCCTCACCTACGCTCACCAAAGCCAACCCGCCGATTTGGCCCAAGCTGTGGCAGCGGTCAATCGCCTGCCGGATACGCCGCTCATCTACCGGGATCCGCTTAAAGCTATTCCCTTTGCCGAGTTGTACAAAGGGCGCGCGCCGGTATTGGGGCTGCGCGAAGCGGAAATCGAGCGTCTGGACAGTTTCACCGCGTCCGCTACTTCAATCTTGTGGCTGCCGACTTATCAAGATGAGGTCGAAAGCTATCTCAAAGCCAGCTACGGCCTGGCCCACGAAAAAACTTTCGGTCAGCAACGCTTACTCCTTTTTGCCCGCGCCGACGGTGAAACGCAGCAAATAGCGGTTACGTTTGCGGAGCAAATCACGCTGCAAAGCTATCGCCTGTCGCCTGTTTTGCAAGCGAATCACCCGCTGGCGATAGAATTGACGTGGCAGGCAGAGCAAGTACCATCTGCCGACTACCACGTTTTTATTCACCTGCTCAACGCGGATGGGGAAGCAATAGCCCAAAGCGACGCTCAACCCGTCCATTGGGCGCGCCCCACTTCCACCTGGCAGCCCGGCGAGACAATTATTGACCGCCACGCGCTGTGGGTGGAGAATATTGCGCCGGGCAGGTATACCCTCATTGCAGGGCTATACTCGCCGGAAAGCGGTGAGCGGCTTTTGACAGCAAAGGGGAATGATTATGTTGAATTGGGGGGATTTGAGGTTTTAGGGAAATAATCCATCTCGTTCCCAAACTCTGTTTGGGAACGAGATGGAAACTTATGACCACATTGTAGCCTCAACTTAGACCTTTGACAAAAGCAGTTATCCGCTCAACAACCTCCTCAAATGAAAGTCCATCGGTGGGTAAGTAGAAATCAGCGTGGGCGCGGGCGTGGCGCAGGCGATGGTTTAGCGCGTCCAGACGCTCTTGCCCCCAACTGATTTTGCGTCGCCGGGTAATGCTTTCTATGTTGGCGTCCAGATAGATCAAAATATCGGTGGGAGAAACGCGCCGCCACATATCCGGCACGTAGGAGTGTTCTTGAGAAACGGCTCTAATGTTGTAGCCCGCCGCTCTCAATCGTTTAACCAAGGATGATTTTCCCGCAGCGCAAGGGCCAACAACGGCAATGCGTTTGTCAGTGGTCATTTGTCTGTCTGTTTCACAATGGAAAAGTCAATTCCAAATGACGGCTGTCGCTGGCGCTGCGTTTGTTCAGCACGGCTACTACCAGCAAGCTGATGTCGTCAACCGGGCGTTGGTCGTCCAGAGCGTAAGCGGCTTCAAAGATGGCATCGGCTACTGTTTTGGCGGAGCAATTTCCGTCTGGACACAGTTCTTGCAGTATTTGCGGAATGTCCAGCAAACGCCCTTTGCGGCTTCCGGCAGAAAGGATGCCATCGGTGAAGATGACGGCCAGAGTGGGCGCTGCCAGAGGAAATTCGGTGACAATGGGTTTGGTGTTGCGATGAACGCCCACCGCGCGAACGGGTTCGTCAAGGGTGGTCAGGCCGTCTTTGTTGACAATGTAGATGGGACAATGGTTGTTGCGACACAAGACCATTGTCCGGCTGTCCATATCCACCGAAGTAATGTTGAGCGTAGCCGAAACTTTCCCCTGCCGGTGGGTGTAGAGGTAATCGTGGGCGGCTCTGGCGGCGGCGCCGTCGCGCACGCCTTCGGCCAATAACGAAACCGCTTTGCGAGCGACCAGATTACTGATCACTTTGGCGCTGCGCCCGGAGCGCTGCCCGTCTACCATCACAAAAGAGATGCCGCCGTGCGGGCGTTCTACCATTTCCAGGGTATCGCCGCTTTCGCGGGTGGCGTATTTGCTGATTTTTGAAACGGCTACTTGAACTTCCATAAGTGCGATTTACGATTTACGATTTACGATTTTGGATTTTGGATTTACGATTTACGATTTACGATTGGTCTGCTTGTTTTGAATCAATCGTAAATCTAAAATCGTAAATCGTAAATTCAAAAGGGATTTTTGACTGTCACATTCCAGGAGACTTCTTTACTGGGCTGCCCGGTTTCATCGTAGGCAACGGCTTTTAGCTGATACTTGCCCGGGGCGTCTTTAGACCATACTTGCAGCATTTGCATTTTGGTCACGTTGTCGGCAGGGGGCGACTTGACATCTTCCAGGTGGTCGTTCACCCAAAACTCAATGCGTCCCAGGTCCTGGCTGTCTGCCGCTTCAACGTGAAAGATTATCTGCTCGCCCGGCATAACGGAAATATCCTCGTTATCAATCAACAAGTTGCGCAGGGTGGGCGGGTCATTTTGGGTGCGCAAATATTCAATAATCGCCCTGTCGTTACCCAGCATAAACGTTGCCGCCGCTAAAATAACAATCAACGCCAGACCAATTTCCAGCGCGGTTTTCAGGACGCTGCGTTTTTTATCCGGCTGAACGGCAGCGTCAGTTTCAGAATTATTTAAGGGGGCAGAGGATGGCGCGGGAGGCTTCCTGTCTTCATCAAATACCATGATTACTTGATTTAATCGAATGACGTCGTCGTCAACAATGCGGCGCGGCGTAACGACTTCTTCTTCATTCACCCACGTACCGCCCGGCGCGCCCAGGTCTTGCAATACCCAGCGATTTCCGCGCGCTTCGATGCTGGCGTGCGCCGGATCAATGTCTTCATCCCGCAAAATCACGCCGCAGTCATCGCTGCGGCCAATAACGGTACGTGAGCCGTGTATAATGCGCTTTTCGCCAGCGTGTACGCCTTGTGTAATGTTCAAAATCGGCATAGTTGTGTAACTCTCCTAAAATTGGTGGCGTGAGTCTACCGAGAAACGCGTTAAATGGCAAAAAGATGCAGGGGTGAGGGGGAGCAGGGGGGCAGGGGAGAACACTTTTCCCCACTCACCCCTGCTCCCCCTCACCCTTGCTCCTCTGCTCGATAACCAACGCCAGCGCTTCTTCTCTGGTAGAGATTTCACCCACGGCCTGCGCTTCTTTCACTTTTTTCAGCAGGCGACCAATCTCCGGGCCGGGGGTGATACGCAGCGTCTGGATGATGTCTTTTCCGGTCAGCAAGACGGGGGGTTTGGGCGCAAAGTAAGTTTGGCAGATTTTCAAGACCACGCCCAGCAGCGATTCCCATTCAGCCTGACCTTCGCCCGCCGGATAGATTGCCAGATGATCCAGCAAAGAGAAAACGGCAAGGGCTGGGGTAGCGTCGCCCGCTGCTTCAATAAGCCGATAAATGGCGCGTTTACTAACGCCATCTTGATGAGCCAGCAGCAGCGGGCGCATATGATATTTCACAATGCTGAGCACAAAGCGCGTGGCTTGCCCGCTGAATCGCCAACGATTTAAGATGTGCCGCGCAATTTTCGCGCCCGCCTGGGGATGGCCGAAAAAACGGATGCGCCCATCATCGACGCGCTTGCCAGTATCCGGTTTGCCGATGTCGTGCAGCAGCGCCGCCAGCGGCATTAGCGATGCCCGCGACAGGTTGCCGGTCAACTGCGTCTGAAAATAATCCGTCAACGCCCCTTTCAGCGGCGCAAGGGGGGCTAAACGCAGATCGTCCAGCGGGGCAAGGGCGGGCCAGTTGTTCATCACCAACAGGCTGTGTTCGTAAACCGGCAGGTAGTGCGGCGGCGATTGTTCCACGCCAATCATCGGCAGGGTTTCCGGCAGGATATGCGCCAGCAGCCCCAGCCGGTACAGGGCGTCAACGGCGGCGCCGGGCCGCGATACCTGCATCAGTTTCATCATCTCGTCGCGCAAGCGCTCCGGCGAAACTTGCTGAATAGCGGCACTGCCGGCGCGTATCAGGTCTTTGGTTTTTGCTTCCAGCGTGAAGCCAAATTCAAAGGATTGGCGCGCGCCGCGCGCGCCGCGCAAAGGATCATCTTTGATAGCGTCATCGCTGGCTACGCGAAGGCGCTTTTGTTGCAAGTCACGCTGACCATTGAGCGGGTCAATCAAGCGAGGCGCGTTCGGGTTCAGGCTCAAGGCCATCGCATTGACGGTGAAATCCCGATGACGCAAGTCTTCCAGCAGCGAATCGCCGCGCCAGGAGGCAATATCTACGTGGTAGTGGTCAGACAGCACCACCCGCCCCACGTCGCGTTCGGCGTCAACCGGGTAGTAGGCCGCGCCGAGTTCGTCGGCCAGCGTTCTGGCAACGCGCAGGGCGCTGTGAGGCACTATCAGGTCTAAATCGCCGCCATCCGCGCGGACATCATCCAGAAAACCATCGCGCACCGCGCCGCCCACCAGGTAGGCTTCCTGTCCTTGTCGGTGCAGGATTTCAGCTATTTGCTTGAGTAAATTGTTTTCAAACCAGGGGTCAAAGCTTGGGGGTTGCGCTGTTGCCATACCGGATTCATCCACAAATAGCAAAACGGGTCTATCTTTAGGGCAGCTCAACCTGGCCGCTCGCCAGGCCCGGTTTGCAGTCTTGCCCACGCCTACTACCCGTCCACGCGCTACCGCAATCCAGCGATTTTTGTAGGGAGTGTAGGGTGGGTCAGCTTTTGTCATCATTTTTGGGCTAAGGGTTATCCCACGTAAGGCGACACATCTGCATCCACGCCCAACTCATCGCCGATGGTTGCCAGGGATTCTTTCAACTTCTGGTACGGCAATTCCGGCGGGACGACAATGATCGCATCCATCTTGAAGAGGGGCGCGCCGCTCATAGGCGCTTTTACTACGTCGGTGTCCATTGTTTCAATGTTGATCCGGTGTTTAGCCAGATAGCCGGTCAGTTCGTGGACAATCCCTTCATGGTCGGCGCCCTTTACTTCCAGTTGATAGGGCAGCCAACCGGCGTATTTGGCAGAATAGCCGCGCTCGGTTTGGCGAGTGGTCACGGCGTAGCCTTCATCCCGCAACTTCCGAAGCCCATCGCGCAGCACGTCAAAATTGTCTTCCGGCGCGGAAAGCATCATCAACATAGCAAATTCGCCGCCCAGCCGCGCCATTTTACTGGCTTCAACGTTGCCGTGATAGTCCAGCAACAGTTTGGTCACGTGTTCAACAATACCGGTCTTATCCGTTCCGGTTACGGTAACAACAAGATGTTTTCGCATAATATTCCTCCGAATTCGTCATTCGTCATTCGTCATTCGTCATTTGTCGCGCGTTATTCGTAATTCGCAACTCGTCATTCGTAGCTCGTCATTCGTAGCTCGTCATTCGTTTGCTCATTGACGGCTTTGACAAGTTGGCCGCCGGCGACAAGTTTTCTAACGGCTTCAAGATGCGGGTACATGATAGCATCTTTTTCTAAAAATGGAACATGCCGCCGAATTAAATTGTAGGCGGGTCGGGTTCCCTGCCCCAAACGAGCCTGCGCGCCCAAAACTTCCTTCCGAAAGTCAATTCCCTGAGCGGCGGCCATCAGTTCGATGGCTAAAATATGCTCTACGTTAGACATAATTTGTCGGGTTTGCAGGGCCGCTGTTGCGCCCATACTCACGTGGTCTTCCACGTTGGCAGAGGTGGGGATGGTGTCTACGCTGGCGGGATGCGCCAGCACTTTGTTTTCGGCGGCCAAGGCGGCGGCGGTATACTGGATGATCATAAAGCCGGAGTTGAGTCCGCCGTGTTTGATGAGAAAGGCGGGCAGTACGTGGGCATTGCTGGCTTCATCGGTGAGGCGCATAACGCGGCGCTCCGAGATGTTGCCCAGTTCAGTCATCGCCATGCTCAGATAATCCAGGGCGATAGCCAGGGGTTCGCCGTGAAAATTACCGCCGGAGAGGACGGTGATCTCTTCCGTTTCATCATCGATGAAGATGAGAGGGTTATCGGTAACGGCGTTCAGTTCGATCTGAAAAACCCAACGCGCGTAAGCAATGGCATCGCGCACTGCGCCGTGAACCTGCGGGATGCAACGCAGGGTATAGGCGTCTTGCACGTTGCGAGGATCGTGATGGCGGGTGAAGTCGCTGCCAACAAGGAGCTGGCGCAGGTATTTGGCGCAATTGAGTTGGCGCGGGTAGGGCCGCAGTTGGTGGATGCGGTCATCGAAGGCCAGAGCCGTGCCGTGCAGGGCTTCCAGACTGAGTACGCCGGCGATATCGGCCACGCGACTGAGCAAGCGGGCGCGATGTACTTCCAGCGTTCCCACCGCGCACATAACCGCCGTGCCGTTGGTCAGCGCCAGCCCTTCTTTGGCGGCCAGCATCACCGGACGCAAGTTGGCGCGGCGCAAAGCTCCGTTGCCGGGCAGAATTTGGCCTTGATATTCGGCTTCGCCCTGCCCCAGCATCACCAGGCTCATATGCGCCAACGGAGCCAGATCACCGCTGGCGCCCAGCGAGCCTTTTTGGGGAATGACGGGATGCACGCCCGCGTTGAGCATATCCAGCAAAAGCTGCAAGGTCTGCGGCCTGATGCCGGAATGTCCCCGCGCCAGCGTGTTGGCGCGAATGAGCATGATGGCGCGGGTGGTGGGAATGTCGAAGGGATCGCCCACGCCCACCGCGTGACTGGCGATGATGTTGCGCTGCAAGGTTTCCACCTCATCCGGGGAGATGATGCGGTCTTTGAAGGCGCCAAAGCCGGTGGTGATACCGTAGGCAATTTCGCCGCGCTCGAGCAGGGTTTGCACCGCTTCGGCAGCGCGGGTAATTTTGGGCAACGCGGCTTCGCTAAGGGTAACGCGGGGGTCGCCGGGCTTGCCGTGAGCGGCGGCTACGACTTCTTCGATGGTCAGGCTTTCGCCGTTAAGGGTGATGGGTTTCAAGGGAATCTCCTATCGCAGGGCATTTCAGAGCAGAATTATCGGAATGATAGAATCAAAATTCTATCATTCCGATAATTCTGCTCTCAGACCACACATTCAAATATATTCAAACCGACTTTCACGTCAATAGCCATTAGTGTACCACACCACGCAAGGTTCGGGGTAGTTTCCAGAGGCGTCAACAACGGTCAGGCGCAAGCCGTAAGGCCCGCGCGGGATAGTTTTGGCGTCAATCATCACCAGCTTGTCATTATCAACTGGATAGTCGCGCTCAAGCAGGTATTGCCAGCCGCCGTTGGGATCGGTGGAATATTCAACTTTCCAATGGTGGAAGCCGTTGATGTTGGCCGTGCCAATGATGAAGTTGTTCCGCCTGGTAAAACGCGCGCCGGAGCGCGGTGAAGTAATTTGCACGCCCGGCGCCGGACAGGATGAGGGCGCAGGCGTAGACGTTGCCGCTGCCGCGACTTCGAGGGTACTCTTATCGCTTGATTGTCGTCCCAACCAAATACCGCCCCCGACGATCAAAATGGCGCAGCCCAAGAGCCACACGGCAATAATGCCTATCCACAGCATACGCCGATTTTTCTGCGGCGCGACGGCAGGTTCAACAGCGGGCGCAGCAGGCGCGGCAGCTTCGGCAATGGGCGGCGGGGGCGCATCCGGTTTGGCTTCACCGCAGCTGGGGCAAAAACGCATAGCGTCCGGGTTTTCATTTCCGCACTGAGGGCATTTCCATTGGTTGGTCATAAAATTGCTCCTTGTACACAAGAATTGAAGGCTTGCGTCCGGGTTTTTAAAAATTGGGCTTTTTTTTGGGCGCTTTACGTGTTATAATAAGACCAGCGTATCTCATATTTTAGCTCAGGAGACACACAATATTAGCAACCCCTACGCTTGAAGGGCTGATTATCAAAAATCCTCGACTGCGCGACGGACGGCCCATCATTGCCGGAAGCGGCGTAACGGTGCGTACAATTGTTGGCTATTATAAGCTAGGACTTACGCCCGAAGAAACTTCCGATGAAATAGACCTGGATATTGCCTCGATTTATGCGGCATTAGCTTATTATCACCTTAACAAGAATGAAATTGAAGCCGATATTCAAGCCAACTCAGAAGAATCGCTGATAAAAGAGATGAGCCAACCTGTCAATGCCTGATCCTATCAGACTTTATCTGGATGAAGACACTATTAATCGGGCTTTGATCAAGGCTTTACGCGCCCGTTCAATAGATATTTTAAGCGCCAAAGAGGCCGGTCTCATCGGTATACCTGACGAGACGCATTTGGAATACGCCGCCTCGCTCAATCGCGTGGTTCTCACTTTTAATACACGCGACTTTGCCAGACTACATACTGAATATTTATCTACAGGACGCTCTCATGCCGGAATTATTGTGTCTGATCAGGCGCAATTGGCGTAATAGTGCGTCGTTTACTCAAGTTGCTAAACGCCCGTAGCGCCGTAGATATGCGCAACTGGCTGGAATTTCTCAGCAACTGGCGTTAGGGCACTGGGGTCGTTCAATGGGAAAGACATTTTTAACCACGAATAACACGAATTTTCACTAATTTTTAATTTTTATATTCGTGTAAATTAGCGCTATTCGTGGCTGGATTTTTATCCTTTACGCCAATCCCGTTCAAGTACCCCAGTGCCGTGTGTTTCAAATGAGTAGAAAAGCGCCGCAGTCCGGGGGGCTTGGGGGGCTCCCCCCTCTTTCTCCTACTCAAATGAAACACACCCTAATAAAATGAGGAAAATTTAATGAAAAAGACTATTGTTTTAATTGGCGCAGGTAGCGCCTCCTTTGGTTCAGGAACCATCGGCGACATTTTCAAAAGTAAAGCACTGGCGGGAAGCCACATTGTTTTGCACGACATTAACCCCGACACGCTGCAAAATGTAGAAAGCATCGCCCAAAAACGGGTGAAAGAAAAAGAGTTGCCTTTTAGCATTTCCGCCACCACTGACCGCAAGAAAGCTCTGCAAGGGGCGGATTTTTGCATCAGTTCCATCGAAATAGGCAATCGCTTTGAGCTATGGGAACAAGATTGGCAGATGCCGTTGCTGCGCGGCTTTCACCAGATTTACGGCGAAAACGGCGGGCCGGGGGGATTATTCCATTCGCTGCGCATCATCCCCCCCATTCTGGAGATTTGCGAAGACATCAACGCCATTTGCCCTGACGCTTACGTCTTCAACTTCAGCAATCCAATGACCCGCATCACCCTGGCCATCAAACGCAAATTCCCTGAGCTAAAAGCCGTCGGTTTATGTCACGAAATCGCCTCGCTTCCAGACCACTTACCCAAAATACTTGATACGCCCCTCTCGAATCTGTCATTCACAGCGGGCGGCTTGAACCATTTCAGCGTCTTGCTGGAAGCGCGTTACAAAGATAGCGGCGCAGACGCCTATCCCGATATTCGCGCCAAAGCGCCCGCCTACTTTGAGAACGCTACGTCGTCGTCCAGCTTCTTTTCCAACGATCCTCCCCCCAGACCTTGGGCCGGACGGCGAATGTTTATGGAAATTCTGGACAAATTCGGCTATCTGCCCATCACCGAAGACAGTCACTTTGGCGAGTACATCCAGTGGGCCTACGGTTTGGCCGACCACAAAGACATTCACGATTTTTACCAGCGCTACAAAGCGTGGTCGTTTGAAGGGGTATCAGAAATGCGCATAGAAGGGTCAGACGAGGGAACCTGGCAGCTCATCCCCATCATCGAAGGGATTTTAAGCGATTCCGGCTATACCGAACTTGCCGTGAACATAATGAACAACGGCTGCATTGATAACCTGCCGCGCGATATGGTCGTTGAGATCCCGGCGACAGTTGATAAAAACGGCGTTCACGGCGTAAAATTGGGCGCGTTACCCAAAGGGATCGCCGGTCTGCTCAACAATCAGGTCGCCGCCATTGACCTCGCCGTTGAAGCCGCCCTCACCGGCTCGCGAGAGATTGCCCTGCAAGCCTTGCTGGTTGACCCCATTGTCACCAGTCTGAGTGGCGCAGAAAAGTTGCTGGATGATATGCTTGAGTTGCAAAAACCGTATTTAGGGTATATTGTATAATGAGGCAGTGGGGTGGGGGCGTTGAATGGGAATAAGATTTCCCGGCGAAAGACGAAGGACGGTAGACAAAGGACGAATGGGATCAACGGGTAAATCCGTCATTCGTCTTCCGTTCAAAAGCGGTGAAAGAATAGCTTGCAAAACCAAATCCCATTAAAAAGGAGAACAATATGTCGCAGAAAAAATATGGCCCGGAACATTACACCAAAAAAGGAAAATTAAAGACCAAATATTATGAAGAAGAGTTGGCCAGACTCCAGGCAGAGTTGGTCAAGCTGCAATATTGGATCAAAGATCAAGGACTCAAAGTATGCGTTCTCTTCGAGGGGCGCGACGCCGCCGGCAAAGGGGGCGTCATCACCCGAATCACGCAGCGCCTCAATCCCCGCATTGCGCGAGTAGAGGCCCTGGGCACCCCCACCGAACGAGAGAAGACGCAGTGGTATTTTCAACGTTACACGCCCTATCTCCCGGCGGCGGGAGAGATAGTCTTGTTCGACCGCAGTTGGTACAACCGGGCCGGGGTAGAGCGGGTGATGGGCTTTTGCACCGATGAGGAATACCGCGAGTTTCTACGCTCTTGCCCTGAATTCGAGCGTATGCTGGTCCGTTCGGGGATTATGTTGATCAAATATTGGTTTTCGGTTAGCGACGAAGAGCAGGAACGTCGTTTTGAAGCCCGCATCGTTGACCCCAGAAAACGTTGGAAACTAAGCCCGATGGACTTGGAATCCCGGGGAAAGTGGATGGAGTACTCCCGGGCCAAGGATGATATGTTCAGGTACACAGACATCAAACAAGCCCCCTGGTACGTGGTGAACGCTGATGTAAAAAAACACGCCCGCCTGAACTGCATCAGTCACCTGCTGAGTATGATCCCTTACCAGGATTTGACCCCCGAAGCCATTGAATTGCCGCCTCGGCAGGATGACATCGGCTATATCCGGCCTCCCTTTTCCGATCAAACCTTTGTGCCGGAAATATATTGACAAGTGGCTATGACAATTGAATACCTCTGGTACAAAAATGCCATCTTCTACGAACTTCACATCCGCGCCTTTAGCGACAGTAACGGTGACGGCAAAGGGGATTTGCAGGGCATCGTTGCCAAACTGGACTACCTGCAAGACCTGGGTGTAGACTGCCTGTGGTTGCTGCCGATGTTCCCCTCGCCGCTGAAGGATGACGGCTACGATATCAGCGACTACGACAACATCCACCCCGACTACGGAACGGTGGAAGACTTCAAATCGCTGGTGAAGCAAACCCACGCGCGCGGTATGCGCGTCATCGCCGATTTGATCCTCAATCACACCTCAGACCAGCACCCCTGGTTCATCGAAAGCCGCAAATCGAAGGACAACCCCTACCGCGATTACTACGTCTGGAGCGCTACCGAGCAAAAATACAAAGACGCCCGCATCATCTTCACCGACACTGAAGCCTCTAACTGGACGCTTGACGAGGCGACTGGCGAGTACTACTGGCATCGCTTTTACGCCAGTCGCCCGATTTGAACTTCGACAACCCGGAAGTGGCCGACAAGATGCTAAACGTCATCCGCTACTGGCTGGATATGGGCATTGACGGCTTTCGCGCCGACGCCGTCCCCTACCTCTTTGAACGTGAAGACACAAATTGCGAAAACCTGCAAGAAACCCACGCCTACCTCAAGCGCATCCGGGCAATGATGGAGGCCGAATACCCGGAAACCATTCTGCTGGGCGAAGCCAATCAATGGCCCCACGACCTGCGCCCCTACTTTGGCGGCAACCCCGACGACCTAACCGTGCCCGGTGACGAGTTCCATCTGTCCTTCCATTTTCCGCTGATGCCGCGCATCTTCAAATCTCTAAAAACCGGCGATGTGAGCGACATCATCAACATTATGCGCAACACGCCCTCCATCCCGAACAACTGCCAATGGTGCGTCTTCTTGCGCAATCACGATGAACTGACGCTGGCAATGGCGGCCCAAGGCCACAAAGTAGACATTATCACCCGCCAAATTATTGACCCCAACTGGTCCGAGTTTGCCGCGCCTTTGGACGGCTATCGCGCTCATAAGAATCCGCGCATTGTGCGCCTCCCCTGCGGGCCGAAACATTTTCTCCCCAAAGAATCGCTGTGGCCCTGCCTGAACGAATGGGCGACGCGCATCCTTGATTTCTACCATCAGGAAGACAATCTCCCTCACATCTTCACCGCCCACTACGCCGACGGCGGGCTGGCGGGCGCGCTGCTGCAAGCGCAAAGCGACATCCATCCCCTTCATCTTCACCGGACACTCGCTGGGGGCGCAGAAGATGGACAAGCTGAAAGCATCGCCGGAGACTCTGGCCGAACTGGACCAACGGTTTCACTTCAAAGAGCGCATCCTGGCCAAGCGAACGGCAATGAGTCGCGCCGCCCGCATCATCGTCAGCACCCGGCAGGAGCAGATGGAGCAATACCGCCATCGCGCCTATCGCAGCGCAGTTGATCCAATCAAAAGCGACCGGGAACGCTTTGCCATCATCCCGCCCGGCGTCAACCGGCGCATCTTTTCGCCAAAAGCGACTGAACTTGACCCCGCCATCAAAGCCCGTCTGAACGCCGCCCTTCGCCGCGATCTGCCGCCGGCGCGCCAAAACCTGCCGCTGATATTGTGCGCCAGCCGTCTGGATCAAAAGAAGAACCATCCGGGGCTGGCGCAAGCCTTTGCCCACAGCGCCAGCCTGCGCGCCGTTGCCAATCTGGCAATTGTGGCGCGCGGCCTGGACAATCCTATGCAAGATCGCCACCAACTGCCAGATGAAGAGCGCAGCATTTTAGATGAAATAGCCTCTCTACTGGATAAACACGCGCTATGGCATACACTCACCACATTCCCACTCAACAATCAGGCCGAATTGGCCGCCGCCTGTCGCATTGCTGCCAAACAGCAGTCCGTCTTCGCCCTGACCGCGCATTATGAGCCTTTTGGGTTGGCTCCGCTGGAAGCAATGAGTTGCGGCCAGCCCGCCGTTGTCACTCGCAACGGCGGCCCCGCCGAAAGCCTCTTCGACGCGCAGACGCAACGCAAATTCGGCGTCTTGGTTGACCCTGACGACCCCCAGAGCATTGCTCGCGGCTTACTGGAAGCGCTTTCGCCCCAAAAAATCTGGCGCGAATACCAGCAAGCCGGGCTACAGCGCGTTATCAGCCGCTATACCTGGGATCGCACGGCGGCAGGGTATCTGTCTGAACTGAAGGGGCTTCTGTCTGAGCCGCAGCATCGCCCCAACGCGCTGCCCATTCCCGCCTGCTTCACCAATCCCAGGCCAGAAAACGCCATTCCGCTTTTAGGCTTGACTGAGCGTTACCTTGAAACTTGACAAGTGGGAGCGCCCAGATTGAAAAACAAACTCAAAACGCCTTTGGATTTTTTAGCCATTGGTGAAAGCATTGTAGATTTCATTTCCACCGAAGCGGTCAGCAGCCTGCGTGAGGCCGCTGTCTTCCAACGCTATCCGGGTGGCTCTCCGGCCAACATCGCCGTGAATCTGCTAAAACTTGGCGGCAGCGCAGGGCTGATCTCAAAACTTGGCAGCGACGCTTTTGGCGCGTTTATCAAAACCCACCTAACCCGCCAAGGTCTTTGCAAGGATTATCTGGTGATGGACCCGCAGGCGCATACCAGCCTGGCCTTTGTGTCCAAAGGGAGCGCCACGCCTGATTTCATTGTCTCCCGCGACAGCGATTACAAACTCACGGCAGCGGAAGTTCCCGAAAAGGCTGTTGACCGGGCCAAAATCATCCACGCTTCCACCTGGCCGCTTTCTCGCCAACCGTCTCGCGCCGCCGTGTACAAAGCCTTCAAATTAGCTCGGCAAAAGAACAAAATCGTATCGCTTGATCCCAACTACAGCCCCGCCATTTGGCCTGACCACGCAGAAGCGCAGCAGGTACTCCGCGATATTTACCGCTACGTTGACATCACCAAACCTTCGCTGGATGACGCCCGGCGCTTCTTTGGGCCGGGACATTCTCCCGAAAGCTATATTGCGTTGTATCACAAATTGGGGCCAAAGATAATTGTCTTGACGATGGGGAAAGCGGGCGCGCTCATATCGCAAAACGGGCGCATTTTGGGGCATCTGCCGGGAAGACCGCTGGATGTGGTTGATGTTACCGGCGCCGGCGACGCGTTTTGGGCCGGGTTTTTAATGGCTCTGCTAGATGAGCATCCCCTTGAAACCTGTCTTCTCTTTGCGCGTGAAGTGGTGGAAATGAAGTTGGCAACCATCGGTCCCCTGCCCGCCGCCATTGATCGCCGCCAAATCTACGCCAATCTCCCCAACCCGGCAGCGTGCATCCGCCCCTGGCGCAAAGAGTAAACCAAGTCACTTGAGAATCAAATCTCTCGTTTACCTCGTTCCCAAACAGAGTTTGGGAACGAGGTAAAACGATCAGTAAGGCGGCTCCGCCGGCCCGTCGTAGCCGCACATTCCCAATCGAGGCGAATTGACCAGCGGGACGGGATCGCCATAATTATCGTGCGGATGCGTTTCAGCGTGTTCAGCGCACAGCCAGCCCGGCTCATCATATTCATACAGACATTCCATACACAAATACGCCGCCGGTTTTCCACATTCTACGCACACTACCTCGGGAGTATTGTTACGCGCCATCAGCATAATGGGATGCGCGGTGAGCGGCTTGCCCTCACGCGCCCTGACCGCTTTGATGAGCGTCTCTGAAGATGTGCCAAAATCGTAAATATGGGTCAATTCCACGCCCGGCTCAAAAATCCGGTCTATGCGCGTCTCTTTGGCTATCTCGCCACCGCCCCAGCCGCCAAACGAGAAGCGGCTCAAATGGCCGCAGCACTCCAGCCAGATGGCTCGCAGGTAATAATCCAAATCCTGCAACGTTGCATCGCCGTTCATCTCCAAATGAAGCCAGAAATCGGGCGACCAGGCATCCTGCACCTGCAAATGATACAACTGCTTTGCTGCGCCGCGTTTGGCGTTGGCGGCATCAATTGTTTCCTGACGCTGCGAACAGCTAGACAGGTGTTTTGAGAGTCCCCCTTTGGTCATCTCACGCCCGCAAAAGGCGCACTTTCCTCTTGATTGTTTTCTTCGAGCCATTTTTTCTCCTTCACAGAATTAAATTTGACACAGCATTGATTTATGCACTTGATTACAAGATGCCTCTGCCTCGCTTGAACACCCGATCCACCAGATTCACCCCAAACTGATAGGCCAGATGCCGGTAGTCCGGCGCGTTGACAATGAGAAAGTCGGCCTGTTTGCCAACTTCCAGCGAACCAAGCCGGTCGCCCAGGCCGAGGGCGTGAGCGGCGTTGATAGTACTGGCGTTGAGCGCCTCGGCGGGGAGCAGGCGCTGGTAGCGCGCCGCCAAAGCCATCACCAGCGGCATCGAAGGGCAGGGCGCGGAGCCGGGGTTGATGTCGGTGGCCAGAGCCAGAGCAACGCCGGCGTCAATCATCGCCCGCGCATTGGCAAAGTGGGCGCTGCCCAGGTTGAAGTTGACGGCGGGCAAGACCACGCCCACCGTGTTAGATGCAGCCAGCGCCTCGATTTCGGCGGGCGGGGTTACGTCCAAATGATCGGCGGAAACGGCCTTCAGTTCCACGGCCAGGGAGACGCCGCCCAGGTTCTCGAACTCGTCGGCGTGGATTTTGGGAGCCAGACCGAGCTTCAGGCCGGCTTCCAGCGCGCGCTTTGATTGCGCCCGGTCAAAAACATTTGCCTCACAAAACACATCGCAAAAGAATGGCGAATGGCAAGCAACGAATGACGAATGACGATACCATTCTGCGGCTGCCGGGAGCATTTTGTTGATAACCAGATCAATGTAGCCGTCGGGGTTGTTTTTGTATTCGGGGGGTGTGGCGTGGGCGCCGAGGAAGGTGGGGATGATGTCGGCGGGGTGGGTGCGATCCAGTTCGGCGATGGCCTGGAGCATCTTGAGTTCGCTCGCGGTATCGAGGCCGTAGCCGGTTTTGATCTCGACGGTGGTGGTTCCCAACGCCAGCATCGCGTCCAGACGCGGGCGCGTTTCGGCTGCCAATTGCTCGACGCTGGCGGCGCGGACGGCTTTCATTGTGCTGACGATGCCGCCGCCGGCGTTCATAATTTCCATATAGCTGGCGCCCTGTATCCGCATCTCAAACTCGGCGGCGCGGTCTCCGGCGTAGACCGCGTGGGTGTGCGGGTCTACAAAGCCGGGACAGACCACTTTGCCGCCGGCGTCAACGGTTTCTCTGGCGATATAGTCGGCGCGCAGGTCTGCGGCGGGGCCAACGGCAACAATTTCGCCGTCGCTCACCGCTACGGCGCCGTTGGAAATAAGGCCGACGTCGCGCATCGCCTGGCCGCGCTTTGCCCCGTTGGGGCTGGCGCAGGTGATGAGTTGCTTGGCGTTGTGGATGAGAAGGTCAATTTTCATAGCAGCCTCAAAAACTCATCAACATCCAGGCGCGCTTGTTTCAAAATAGGCGACAACGTAGATCGTTTAACAGGGCGGTGAGCCGGAACGGTCAACTTCAGGGTTTCGCCATACCTTCGTTTTTGCAAACGAATATGACTTCCTCTTTGACGCACAATCACCCACCCGTCTCTCTGTAAAGCCCGCAAAACTTTTTTGTAAGATAAACTGGGGACTTTGCTCACAATACAATTTCCCGCATCATCATTTGATCATCAAATACCCAGTCATCTTCAACAGGCTCAAGATACAACTCAATCGCTTCTTTTATGTTTTCCATAGCATC
>DUEH01000170.1 GCA_011192195.1 Chloroflexota bacterium
ACACGGGTTTTGCGCCGGTGAAGAGAATGCTGTTGGCGGAGGCGATGAAGGTGAAGGGTGTGGTGATCACTTCGTCGCCGGGGCCAATGTTGCGCGCCAACAGAGCCAAATGCAAGGCTGTTGTGCCGGAAGTGGTGGCAATGGCGTGTTGAACGCCGCAAACTTTGGCAAAGGCTTCTTCAAACGCGGCCACACGCGGGCCTTGAGCCAACATACCAGAGTCCAGCACTTCCATGACAGCCTGTTTCTCTGCCTGACCTGTGTAGGGTTTTGAGATGGGGATCATTGTTCAAGCTCCTTGTGGGCGAATTTGCAAATTTGCGAATTTGCGAATTTGAAGATGAGTAGTCACCCATTCACCCATTCGCCTATTCGCTATTCGCTATTCGCCCATTCGTTCAAAAGTGTATTGTTCACTGCAATTGGGGCAACTATAGCTTCCATTGTCTTGTTTTGTCAATTTGGCGGCGCATTTGCAAACGTAGCCAATCTGTCGGGCCGGGTTCCCAAGTACCAGGGCGTGGGCCGGTACATTTTTTGTCACTACTGCGCCGGCGCCAACCAAGGCAAAACGACCGACAGTTATATTCGGCAGTACAATTGCGCCGGCGCCAATTGACGCGCCGTAGGAAATAGTAATGGGACCAATCTGCCAGTCTGCGTCGGCTTTCAGGCTGCCATCGGGGTTGATGGCGCGCGGCTGCTTGTCGTTAGTAAAAATTGCGCCCGGCCCCACAAAGACGCCGGATTCAATGGCGACGCCGTGATAGAGCAAGGCGCCATTCTGGATTTTTACGTTATCAGCAATTTGCACGCCAAAATCTACGTAGACATCTTTGCCCAAAATGCAGTTTCGGCCAATAGCGGCGTTCTCTCGCACCTGACACTGGTTCCAGATAGACGTTCCCGGCCCAATTGTAGTCGATTCGGCAACTTCAGCGCTAGGATGGATGCGTACATTACTGCGATCAGTCATTATGTTATTCCATTTCTCGCAGTTTTCCAAAAATCGCACATTTCCCAACGCCAGACCGCAAACGGCAGACCGTAGAGCGCCGTAAAAAACGCCAGATTGAAGGTATTTTGGCGGTCTACGGTCTGCAGTCGGCGGTCATTGCTAGACTTCTTGTGTTATTTTTGGAAAACTGTCATTTCTCCATCAGGCAGAAGAAAACCTTGATCTACTAAATAGGTCATGATTTTTTTGGCGTTCTCTTCTACTTTTACATCAACCGTTTCAATGACTATTTCAGGGTTGAAGGGGGGCTGATACGGGTCGTCAACGCCGGTGAAGCCGGTAATTTCGCCGCGTCTGGCGCGAGCGTAAAGGCCTTTGTCGTCGCGTTCTTCGCAGATTTCCAAAGGGGTATCCACAAAGATTTCAATGAAACGTCCATCGCCAATGGCTGCGCGAACTTCATTGCGGGCATCTCGATAGGGGCTGACCGTAGCGCATACAGCTACCCCATTGTGGCGCACTATTTCGCCGACTACAAATCCAATGCGCAGGATATTGGTATTGCGGTCTTCCTGGCTAAAACCCAGTCCTTTTGAGAGATGCGTACGCACCACGTCGCCATCCAAAATAGTCACAGGGCGACCTCGCTCCAGAAGCAAGGAAGTCAAAACGCGGGCCGTGGTTGATTTTCCTGCTCCGCTCAAGCCGGTAAACCAAATACAAAAACCGCGTTTGTGTTTGGGCGGATACATTTGAGTGAGAATGGCGGCAGTTTCCGGACGAGTAAACCATTCAGGGAGCGGTTTTCCTTTTGCCAGGTACTCTTCTCTAACCTGAGTGCCGGAAATGGCGTAAGTTTTTGCGCCGCCGGGAATCTGGTTTTTCTGTACATAGTCCCCTTTTTCCGGCAGATAGACCAATTCATGAAAGGGGATGGGCGTAACACCCGTCTCGTCAGCGTATTTGGCAACCAGTTCCTGCGCCTGATAAGGGCCATAAAAGGGGTTCCCGGCGCTGTCTTTACCGGGGCCGGCATGGTCGCGGCCAACAACCAGGTGGGTAGCGCCAAAATTACGGCGGATGATGGCGTGCCAAAGGGCTTCGCGGGGGCCGGCCATTCGCATGGCCAAGGGAAGCAGGCTGAGGAGCGTGCGGTCTTGATCGTAGTATTTTTCTATCAAGGTGCGGTAGATGCGAACTCGACTATAATGATCCACATCTCCCGGTTTAGTGGTTCCTACCACGGGATGCAAAAGCAACGCCCCGTCAATTTCATCTGCGGCCAGTTTGGTCAGCGCCTCATGAATTCGGTGAAGCGGGTTACGAGTTTGGAAAGCTACAACTTTCTCTACCTCCATTCCGGCCAATATCTCCCTCACCTGGGCGGGAGTGCGCCGAAATTCAACAAAATCATAGTAGCGGGGCAGATTGACCACTTTGAGCGCGCCGGAGATACAAACGTTTCCCCAGCGAATCATCTCTGAAACCAGGGGGTGACGGGAATCAGTGGTTCCCAAGGTTAATCGGGCTTCTTTGTTCCAGTCCCAGATGAAGGCTTCTTCAACTTGCATTACGGCCAATAATTGATTTCGGCTGTCGCGCAGAGCAATTTCTTCGCCAATGCGGGCTATGTCGTGAGCATTCACGGTTAAGGTGATGGGAAGCGGGAATAATGTTCCGTCACTGAGACGCATTTCGGTCAGGACACGTTCATAATCAGCTCGCCCCATAAAGCGGTGCAAAGGAGAAAAAGCGCCGGTAGCCATCAACTCCAAGTCGTGACGAGATCGGGTTGAAATTTGAATGGCGGGAAAATACTTGGCCTGGCTAACAAGTTCTTCGCGTTCTTCACCGCCAAGTACCAGGTTGACGAGTTGCCC
>DUEH01000171.1 GCA_011192195.1 Chloroflexota bacterium
CCCAAAATCGCCGCCGCGCTGGTTGGGGCGGGGGATAGGGAGAATTTCGAGCGGCTGTTGGTTCCTTGTGCCTATTACCCGGATGCGGCATACGCAATGTGCGGGCTGGCGGCTAAGTTGTACCCTGAGCAGGCGGGGGATGTGGCGGAGGTGGTGATGGGGACTACAGCGAGTTGATAGAAGGAGCGAATAGGTTGCGGAAAATTCGTTGATTTCAGTCATTCGTTGTAGTATTGCTGGCGGCAAATGTTTATTTTTTACGGAGGTTGGCGATAAATGATAAAAACAACTCAGACACAACAGATTCAAAGCGCAATTATTCTACCGGTAAATTTAACGAAGCAACTTGATAAATTCGTTAAACTTGGCATAGGCGATAGCCGAGAAACATTGACAGGGTTGGCGTTGGATGCGTTTATTACAATGACCGAAGGGCATCTGGAACGAAAGAAGCATGTTCTGGCTATACAGCCTGAGCTGGAATCAGGCTCGCCGGAATGGGAGGCCAGCTTTCAGAAGTTGGAAGAAATTGCAATGCAAGCTCGGACCTTGAGCGATGAAGAGATGGATGAATTGATTGGTGAAACTGTGGCAACAGTGCGAAACGAAAAATCGCTTGAGGTAACGTGAACGAAGACACACTTGTTGTCATAGCAGACGCCAATGTCTTATTACCCTTGCTCTTTGGACAAACACGACGGGGCAAATTTCTCCGTTTGGCCTGGCGAAAACAGCATTTTTGGTTGGCGACAACTCCGGCTATTATTGATGAACTTGAACGAGTAGTCACCTACCCCAAGGTACAATCAAATTTTGGCTTGGATGACGATGCCATCGCTCAAGCTTTCGCCATAATGCACAGTGTGTCGCTCAACTTTCCAGGCGATTACACAGATGTCCAAGTAATTACAGTAGACCCATCCGATAATATTTATCTGGCTGCCGCGCTGGGGTCTGGAGCGGATTATCTTGTTAGTCAGGATCGACATATCCTTGGCCTAAAGTATTTTTATGGAACGCAGATTATCTCATTGGCCCAGTTTGTCAGGTTACTGGGCATTGAGTGATGTGCCTGTTTTTCTAAAAAGGACAATTAAGCAATGACTGCCATAAACCGCGTTGAAATTATAGACAAAGACGGCTGGCGAAAAGATTACCCCTTGCAGCGAAGCATTTGTCTCATTGGCAGCGCGCCCGGCAGCGATGTTTTGCTGGACAGGCGTCACGGCGGCGGCGTAGAACCCCGTCATCTGCAAATCATCCACCTGCCCAATCAGGGCTACCGGCTGGTCAACCTGAGCGACAAAGATGTATCTCTGGATGAAGCGGGCGGGCAAACTCTGGCTTCGCGGGCAGCGGTGAACATTCACGGCGGTCAGCGAATTAAACTGGGCGATTTTACCCTGGTCTTTCACGCCGGCGGACGCGGGAGCGGAGGAGGCGCATCGGTTGCCGCAGTTAGCGGCCCCGTCCCAATGTCATCCGGCGATACCATCGGCGCGCAAACTTCAGACTATATCGGGCTTGAGCTTTCGCTGCCCCAAACTACTCTGTCGCCCGGCCAATCTATTGACGGATTCATCATTGTCCGCAATCAGGGCGATAAACCCGGCGTTCAATTCAAGTTGGAAGTGGAAGGCTTGAGCGAGGAATGTTACAATATCGGTCCCGGTCCTGTCCTCTTTCCCAACGCAGAAAAAACGCTTCCCCTGCGATTGCATCATCCCCAACAAACCAGCCCCACAGCGGGAACCCGGCAGATCAAAGTTCACGCCAGCGCCCCGGAAGCCTATCCTCGTGAACGGGGCACAGTGGCGGTGAACATTCAAGTTCAGCCTTTTTACCGGCATAAGCTCAGGTTAGAGCGAGTGGGCAGGTGAGCGGGTGGGCAGGTGAGACAATGACGATCAATCAACACGCGCTGGAAGGATCATTGACAATTGTCAATTAGAAAGGCCCTCAATATGACGCCTGGAAAGACACTAAAACCAATCATCTTAATATTATTCCTGCTGCTTGGTCTGGTTGGCGGGGCGGCGGCTCAAGGCGATGGTCTCACGGTGTTGATTACCCAGGTGGACAGCCAGACCTTCCCCCAGGTGACAACTTTTGTTACCGTTGCCGACCCAAACGGGCCGGTCTTTGGCTTGACCGCCGACGCCTTTCGGGTTATGGAAGACGGGAAAAGCGTCCCGGCCGAAGCTGTGACCGCGCAGAGCGATAACACTCAAAACCTGAATCTAACGCTGGCTCTGGACACCAGTATGCCCGAAGCCGAACTGACTGCGCTGCAAAACGCGGTCAACGCTTTTATTGATACGCTGGGCGCGCAAGATCAGGTCGCCATTATAGCCTTTTTCGATGAAACGCGGATGGTTCAAAATTTTACTGACGACAAAAGGGCGCTCAAAAACGCGGTCAGCAGTTTGGAGCCGGAAGGAGACCGCACCGCGCTTAACGAGGCGGCTTTCCAGTCCGTTAGTATGGTCAGCGCGCTCCCGGCCGGGCGCAAGGGCGTGATTATCTTCACCAACAGCGCCGATAACGTCAGCGGTCGTTCTGTCAACGAAACCCAGGACAAGGCGCGGGCGCTGGGCGCGCCGCTTTTCTTCTACGGATTTGGAAGCCGGGTGGAGACGGATGTGTTGCAAAATATGGCCGCCGCCACCGGCGGGCAAGCCTTCATCCTCTCCGGCGTGGATCAAGTGGCGGATAACCTTGAAGGTATGTCGCTTACGTTGCGACAGGGCTACAGAGTAGACTTTCAATCTGCGCTTCAGGCCGATAACGCCGAACACGAGCTGTTGATTCGCGTTTCCCACAGTAGTTCGCAGGGCGAGGCGCAAAGTCATTTCACCGCCCATTCCGCTCCGGTCACATTGGCCTTCGCCTCCCTCGCCGACGGCCAAACGGTGGGCGGGCGGGTCACGCTGGAGATTGAGGCCAGCGCGCCCGCCCCTGTCGCTTTGGTTGAATATCTGCTGAACGGCAAAACCCTGGCTGAAGTAAAAGAGGCGCCCTATAGCTACGCCTGGAACAGCAGCGATACGTCTCCCGGTCTGCATACCTTGACCGCTCGCGTTATTGACAGCGCGGGCAACGAAGGTCAGCTTGACCTGAAACTCAAAGTGGTAGACCCCATTGTGGTTACAGCCTCGGCCAGCAAGCAGAGCGTGGAAATTGGCGATAAAATCACCATCAAAGTCGATGTAGAAGCCTTGAACGAGGTGATGGGCGTTGACTTTTTGGTAGACGGCAAACTTTTGCAAAGCGACAATAAAGCGCCCTACGCCCTGTCGCTGGATACGGGAGAATACAGGGCCGGCGAACATACCATCACCGCGCAGGCCAGAGACAGCCTGAATCAAAGCGCCGAAACCGAATTGAGCATCGAACTGACAGCCTCACCCAAAGCAGATACCGCGCCAGCCCGCGCGGAGGAAACCACATCTGCAAAAACAGGCGTAGATTGGAAGAAGTGGCTCAATTATATCCTCATCGCCGCGGCCGTTTTGCTGTTTGCGCCGCTGTTGTTTGCGGTAATTATGTGGCAGAAACGTCGGGCGCAGGCTAAATTTCGCCTGGACGTAGTCAATCAAGGCAATATCAGAAGCCGCTACGTGCTGCGGGCGGTGGACGACGCCGCCAAGCTCAAATTCAGTTTTGCGCTGGGCGAAACGCCTCTTCCCCGGCGCCGCGTTTCTGAAACGAAGGAACAGGTGCAGGCCGAAAAGTCCGGCGCTCACGACTTTGGCGACCTTTCGGCTACGCTCAAGCCAGGCCTGGATTACGGCGACCTGGACGAGGGTGTTACCGAAGCATCGCCGGAAGCGGAAGGCGGCGGCGGAATGATGGAGAAAGCCGGCGGCATAGCCAGTATGGCCGGCGTAGCAGGGGAGCTGCTCTATCTGGTTGGCTCACTGATGCCCCGCGCCTTGCGAACGCCCATACAGCAGCTCGGCAGCCGGATGCGCCGGGGGCGAATGGCGATGCGGCGCGTGGAACGGGTTTCAAAGAAGGCCGGCATTGGCGGCGACGGCAAGCCTTCAATCGGGCGAACCGGATCATCGGGGCAAAGGGGCGGCAGTCAAGCCTCCAGAGGCGGCGCGGCGGCCCCTGGTCAAGTGGTCCGCGTATGGTCCCAAACGCCTTATATCGAGCCGGGTCACACGCTGTCAATTGATTTGTCGGTTGACCAGGCCGGTTTCTTCCAGACCAATCAAAATTACCCCTTCAAAATCTTCTCCAGATCCATCGAAATTGAGGACGCAGACCTGATCATTGAAGAGGCTGTCCTTCAGCCCAAAAGCGGCGCGTGCCTGATGCAGCTCATCAAACTCTTGCTCATTGCCATTGCCATCGCTATCCCCGTTGCCCTGTGCGTTGCCGCTGCGGTGGCGTTATTGGGATCGTAAATCACAATGACCCAACTAGAAGTCATCAGCCCCGGCGGGCAAATACAATTTTATGAGCTGGACCCCGGCAAGGGCGTCCTCAACATCGGGCGGCACGTTGATAACGATGTGGTAATTGACGCGCCCGGCGTATCGCCATTTCACGCCATCATTGACTATCGCCAGAGGCCGTATCATCTGGTTGTCTTGAGCCACGAAGGGAACATCCGGCTGAACGGCCAGAAACTCATCCCCAACACGCCGGTGGAGTTGAATTATTGGGATTCGCTGGAGATAGCCGGTTTCACGCTGCTGCTGGTTGAAGGACAGGCTGCGCCCTCGCCTGTACCTGCGGCGGCCGCTGGAGCGGCTGCGGTTGCCGCCGTCGCCGCTGCTCCCGAAGCGCCGGTGGACGCCTCCCAACCATCCCCTCCACTCCCCCACTCTCCTACTCCCTCTCTCAATGCGCCTGTACCCAACATCGGCGATGATGTGATTGTGGTGGAAGTGACCGAGCGGGAATGGACTCTTGATGTAGAGCAGTCGGCCAGTACGCTGGTCACTATCATCAACGGCGGCGCTATTGTAGCCGGTTTCGACGTGCAAGTGCAGGGCGTTCCCGCCGAATGGGTGGTCGTTACGCCCTCTACCGTCAACCTCAACGAGGGCCAGCGCGCCTCTGTTACCGTGACCATCACCCCGCCTCGCGCATCATCCAGCCAGGCCGGAGCGCGCTATTTTGGCATTGTGGTAACATCTCCCGATCACCCCGGACGCTTGAGCCAGACCGGCGCGGTCCTGACTATCAACCCCTACTACGAGTTCAGCGTCAGCGACCTGTCTCCCAAACGCCAGACCCTCTCCTGGCGTAAGCAAATGGGACAGGTCAGCCTGTCGCTTGGAAACAAAGGCAACAGTCAGACCGATTTTGAAGTTGAAGGCGCAGATGACGAGCGCGCTTGCAGTTTTGAGTTCAGACTACCCGATCAGGATGTGAGTTTGGCTAATCGCGCTGAGTTTGCTCTAAAATCACAAGAAACCGCTTCTATCTCCGTTGATATCACCCCGCGCAAACGTTCTACCTTTGGATTGCGTAAGAAATTGCACGCCTTCACCATCACCGCCCGGCAAACCGAGGGAGAGGGGTTTCCCTACTCGCTGCTGGGACAACTTTACACCAAACCCGTTTTTGGGATGCTTCATCTGATTTTATTCTTGATTTTGCTGGCTATTGGCGTTTATCTTTTCTTCCAGCCGCGCATTACCGAATTTTATGCCGAACCGCCGGTCACTCGCGCCGGACGAGAAGTGACTCTCAGTTGGAACACCTTTCCTTCGCCCCTGGTTACCCTCACCCTGAACCATGAACCAATGGAACATTCGGTGGGGAGCGCCGCCTATCGGCCCATTGAAGACGCTGAATACCATCTGTCGGCCAGCACCTTGTTATCAGAATATCTTCCTTTCTTGCCTTATCCACATAAAGAAAAGACCATCGAGGTGGTTGTCACGCCGGTCAGACCCACCATCCGCCTTTTTGAAGCGAGCCGGAATCTCATCAACCAGGGCGACACCATCATTCTCTCCTGGCTGGTCAGCGAAGCGGATACCGAAGGCGGCTTGAACTTGACCTACGAAGTCGGCGGCGAAGATGTTGAGGCTCAGAAGTTGGAAAGCAACGCCGGTTCCGTGGCTCTGTTGCCGCAACAAAACACAACCTACCGCCTGGAAGCGATTCATCCTTCCTCGCCCAACGCGCCGCAGGTGCAGTGGGCTTCGGTGGAAATGGTTCCTACCGTTACCCCTACATTCACCCCTATGCCTACGCCCATTCCGCCGCCCGTCATTGATTTTTTTATAGTGGAACCGGAAACCATCACCGCCGGAGAAGTTGTGAACCTTTCCTGGCATGTGCGCGGAGTAGACACGGTTTCTGTGCAGACCATCAGCCCGGATCCGCTGCCGGCCATCTCGCCGCCCGACATCATCAATGCCCCCGCAGAGACCACTCTGTACGTCCTGACCGCCAACAATGGCGGGGGAGCCGTGCAAGCGGTCAAGCAGGTGATTGTTCAACCGGCCGTCACGCCCACGCCGGAAGCCGCGCCGGTCATCGAAGTCTTCACCATCACGCCGGAAGAAGGGGTTAGCGGGGAAAAGGTTGACGCTCGTCTGGATTGGTTTGTCAACGGCCCTACCACCAATATTCACATCACCGGCGGGCCGAAGGGCTTCGAGCCGCTGGCCAATCTGGAATCCTTTGGCAACGCCGAAATCAAAGACCTGGACGAAACCGCCGTTTTTATCTTGACCGCTATCAACGACGAGACCGAAGTACTCAAAACGGTGCAAATCCTGTTTCTGGAACCGACTCCCACACCCGAACCCGAACCCGGCCCGCCGCCCGAACCCGATCCGGAAATTACCCGCTTTATCGCTGCGCCCCTCTCTTCCGGCGACAGCGTAACATCCATCGACGGCGACCCGCCCACCTACGAAGTGACCTCCGGTTCCAACGTGGATCTCCAGTGGGAAACCGCCAACGCCGATACCGTCACCCTGGTTGGCGTGGGCGATCAAGCTCCCTCCGGCAATTATACCATCTTCAACGTGCGCGCCGGACGCACCTACCAACTTATTGCCCAGGGGCCGCAAGCCAGCGTAGATTCCACCTTGCGTTTGACCATTGTCGCCGCGCCGCCCCCGCCGCCGCCCTACAACCTCAACGGCGCCGTCGAAGGGAGCGCCATTCGTCTAACCTGGAATTACGACGCCCAGCAGACCAACAACATCATCGGCTTCAGAATTTATCGCGCCGACGTTCCGCCCGGTAACTTCACCCGCGTAGCCGACGAAAACACCCTGACCAATCTGACCACTCAGTGGACGGATACCACGCTTACCGAAACCTGCGGCAAGGGCTACTACATTGTCGCCGTCTACATTGATGCCACAACCGGCGACCGCAAAGAAACCGACGCCAGCCGCTATAGCTGGTATTCGGATCCCTGCCCGTAGAAGGCAGGGAGACACGGGGACAAGGGGATTCTGTTCGCCCCCTGAACTTGTCGGAGGAGGCGACTTTTTCGCCTATTCGCCCATTCGCCATTCACAATGAACCAACAAACCTTCACTCTAAAACTTAGCGCTGTTGCCGTCGTTCTGATCTTTGCCTTACTGTTGCTTGGCTACCTTTCGGCTACGCTCAAGACAGGGTTGACGGCTTTGGCAAAGCCCCCGCCGGAAGGGAGCGAGTACTTGGAGCCGACGCCTGCTCCTTTAGGGCAATCGGCAGTCGGCTCTCAGCGGCCTGCCCTGAGCCAAGCCGAAGGGTCAGCGGTCGCCAACAGCCTGGACATTGTAAAACTGGCGCTCACTTCCTCCGGCAGCAACCAGCAAGTCACTAACGGCGAAACCTTGACTTACACTCTGGCGATGACCAACAACGGTACAGCCGTCATCACCGATTTGCTCATTTTAGACCATCTCCCCAACGACGCCCTCTTCGACATTCAATGCAGCGACGACTGCCACCTCATTTCGCAAACCCAAACCATCACCGATCCTTTTGCCGGCCCCATCGCCATCACCACTACCGCTGAAATCACCTGGCTGGTCGTTTCGCTGGACCCGGGCGCGTCCATTATCCGGCAAATCCGGGGAACGGCAGGCTGTCAGGCCGATGGCGCGATCATCGAAAATACCGTTTTTGTCAATTACTGGCAGGGCGGACAGAGCAAATCGGGCAGCGCCGGCGCGCAAATTACCGCTCGCGCTCGCAGCGAGACCGGCGGTATTGCTTTGACCGTGTCGTCTGAACCAGTCTGGTGTTCGGCGGGGATGCGAGGGGTGTACGACCTGGACTGGGGCGACTTCGACGGGGACGGCGACTTCGATTTGGCCGTCGCTTCGGCGGGGGGGACGGCGGTTTATCGCAACGATCAGGGGCGATTGACCGCTTTTTGGGAGACGGACGAGCAGGCGTTTAGCGCGCGCTGGATTGACGCGGTCCAGCAAAACGGCCTTCTGGAGTTGGCCGTAGCCGGCGAAGGGCCGATTCCGCCTGCCAGCGGCGTTGGTACCAACTACGTCTATCGCCCCACTGCCACTGGCTTCGAGCAGGTCAGCGCCTTTAGCTCAGAAAGCGCCATTTTTCGTCTGGCCGTAGCCGATTACAACGGTGACGGCTCTCCCGATTTGGCTGCCGCCAACTTGTACGAATCTGGTACGGGCTGTCTGCTTCGCCTGTATCACAGCAGCGGAAGCGGAGACTTCACTGCCGGAGCTTGTCCTCTATCAACAGGCGACCTGTCCGGCGCGTCGTCGCCGCGCGCCAACACCCTGGTTTGGGCGGACTACGACAACGACGGCGACCCCGATTTGGCCGTGGGCGGCGCCCGGAATGGCGTTGACAGCTTTGTGGAAGTGCGCCAAAACACCGGCGGCGTCTTTGGCGCGGGAGCCAGTATCGGCGCGACCAATTTACCCCCTGGGAACGAGGTGCAAGCCACCGATCTGGCCTGGGGCGATTACAACGGCGACGGCTATCTGGATTTGGCCGCCGGATTTATGAGAGCGGGCAGCAATGGCGAAGCGCGGATTTACCCCAACAATCAGGCGGGCGGCTTCGCTTCGCCGATTGTCCGCGCCGTCTCAACCAGTGAAATGCCGGTCGCCATTGCCTGGGGCGACTTGAACAAAGATGGCGTCATTGATTTGAGCATCGCCGATGAGCAGCCCAAGGTCTACTACGG
>DUEH01000172.1 GCA_011192195.1 Chloroflexota bacterium
AATCGGGGATGAGGACTTCTGTGCTGCACCGGGGCAATCGCTGCCGAATTTCTATGACGGTGTTGGCAAAGATGTGCGCGCCGCCGTCGGGGATCTCATCGCGGTTGACGGAGGTAAGCACGCAGTGCTTCAGTTGCATTGCCAGCGCGGCTTCGGCCACGCGGCGCGGTTCGTCTTCGTCCAACGCGTTGGGGCGGCCTGTTTTGATGTGGCAAAAGCTGCAACTGCGCGTGCAGATGTCGCCCATCAGCAAGAATGTCGCCGTACCCCGACTCCAGCACTCGCCGATATTGGGGCACATTGCCGCTTCACAAACGGTGTGCAGTTCCTTGTCGCGCATCAATTCCTTGAGGTTGTTGTATTTTCGACCTTTTGGCAGTTTGGCTCTGAGCCAGGGGGGCTTTCGCTGGGGGGGGACATTTTCTGTATTTTCAAACGGAACGGTATTAGTCATTACGTTTTTTCCTTCGCTATAATTGTTCTCTGTATGGCCGGCAAGACCTGTTCTAGCGTTCGCTCGTAAGATGAAAGCACATTATCTTGAGCGCCAAGATGCTTGTGATGAGGAAATGTTTGCACATCCCAATCGGGAGCATTATCCCAGCGAATCAATAAATTGGCATCGCTATCCTGCCAGTGATAGGCGTATTTACGTTTTGTTCCATCAATGATAGTTTCACGAACATGAAGGTAAAAGCCGTTTATCAATTCTATACGGGCGCGTAATCTGAAGGAAAAACCAGATCGTTCAAAACGTATGATGTTGTAGTCTTTGATGATACTACTGTATGTTTTGAGCGTTGATAGCATTTTGCATATCCTGAGTTTTGGCTTGCCACCACTTCAGTGAACTGGTTGCAAATTCCCAATCGTCAAGGTCTTCTTCTTTTTCAAAATCCTCTATTCCCTTGACTGCATGTAAGCGCTGTTCAAAATCTGCCAAAGATGTCTGATATTTTTGTTGAAAATACATACATTCAGCTTGATACTGCTCAACTTTGGTCAGAGCTACCATCAAACTCCACTCTTGAACCAACTCATCAGTAGAAGTATAGCCTTCTTCAATTAAAATATCTGTTGCTATGGTCATTCCATCACCTGTTTCAATTGGGTTTTGCCATTTGTTTGTCATTTGTAAGCGCTGCCTCCAACTCAGACAAGCTTTCTTCCATCTGCCAGATGGTGTCAGCAATGGGGGGATCACTCATTTCAAGGCCATCCAGCGCTTTGTCAAGCGGCGCAAGGAGTGGACTCTGCGGGTTGCGCTCGGATCTGATTTTGGCTATTCGCAGGCGGCGAATGGCTTCGCCGACGTTAGGCGGCTTCTGGCGCAATTTGTCAATGGCAGAGTAGATCAGCTCGAAGAGTTTGTCCGGGACGGGGTCTGTTGCGGGAGTCGCTTTGAAGGCTGCCGCGCTGGTCGGCTGTTGAACGATGTTCTCTTCCTGCTCCAGTTTATCGCCATAACTGGCTTCCATTGCTTCATAGCTGCCGTTAAAAAAGGTGTAGACGCATTGATTCCACAGCACGGCGTTCACTGCGTCAAAGATGTCATCGGGGTTGGGGCTGTGAGCTACCATGTTGCCGTGAAGCGGGACAGGGCCCTTGTCTTCGGCGGGGGGTACAACAAAGGCCAGCCATTCGTCAGGAAACATTGCGGCAATCTCTCCAATGTAAGGAAGGTTTTCCGCATCGTCCATAATGGTGTGGGGGCAATCGTCGCAACCGCTGCTTGCGCTATTTTCTTCGTCTTCTATGTTCTCTGTTCTTTCGGACACTGAAACTCCCTTAAGCTTCGCTATGGTTTAGCTGCGAAGTATTATACGTTTTGTGGAGAGGAGCGTCAAAGGTAATGGGAGAGAAATGAATAGCGCGTAGTACGTAGTGCGTAAATCACGGATTACGCACTACGCACTACGCACTAACTCTTAGGTAGTGTAATTTGTAAACTACGCCTGACGGCTATCGCGCTTCAAATTTAACCGCGTCAAAGGCAATTTGACGGCTGGCGAAGGCTTCGCGGGTGTTGTCGTAGGCCAAAACGTATTCGTGACCGCTGTTAGCGCCGTTGAAGTAGTAGGTTCCCAGGCTAACCCACTGGCTTGAGTACCAGTACTGGTCAACAATTCGGTCATTGCGCTGACCGTTGTGCATAACGCGGTAGCGCAAGTTGGTAGTGGTTGCATTGTTGGCGGGAATATAGACAAAGACCTCATAGTCACCGGCGCTGCTGAATGTGGGCGTCCATTTGCCATAGTTGGAGGGGGTAGTGACTGTATTTTGCGTCCAGTAGAAATTGGAGCCGTAGCCGCCGAAGCCCACGCGCCGATAGCTGAGCGGGCCGCCCCAGGTAAAACCGGGGTCTGTGTTGTCAACTAATAAGTTTTCCTGACCGCAAACGTAATCATAACAGGGATTAGCGTCGCAAGCGGGGTCTCGACAAGGGTCGGAGGGCGGTGGGGGGCAAGGAGCCGGACAAGGAGGCGGCGGGCAGGGGGCCGGGCAAGGAGGATGAGGAGGAATCACCGGCGGGCAGGGAGCCGGACAAGTGGCGTCTTGTCGCCACCAGAGTTTGGCCAAGGCGCTGCCGGTGTTCTCAAAATAGGCCATCTGCACCACGTGTTTACCGGCGCTTAACTGCTTTTGGGCGCTGTAGGTTGTGGGCGACTGGACTTTCCACTGATCTATGATCAGGTCGCCGTCTACCCACACTCTAACGCCATCGTCAACGGTAACGCTGAAGGTGTAGTTACCTTGATCAAAGTGGGTGGCGCTTGTCCAGCGAACAGAGAAGCAGTCAACGGGTATACCGGGCAAAGGCGCGCCAAATCCCCAATCATAATTGATTGCCGCTTCATTCTGCGTGTAAGCCGGATTCCCTTGCAGGTCTCTGTTGGCGTAATACTCAGCCTGCCATCCTTCGGGCGGTTGCCCCGCAAAGACCGATGTTGCCGAGAAGGCCAACAGCAACAGGAGCATCAAGGTGATGAAAACAGATTTTTTAATCATTTTGTCCCTCGCTATTTAGAATTTGTTCGATATTTTCTGTTGAACAAAGCGCCGCCAATGAGCGCCAGAATTAACACAATACTAATCAACAAGATGGTAGTATTCATTTTTGAAGCGGCCTGCTCCTGACCGGTTTCCGGTAAGGGTTGGGCCGGTTTTTCAAGCGCAGATTGCGCCGCTTCATCTACAGTAACCAGACGAAGCGCATCAATATTGTAACTCCCTTCGCCAGAGCCAACCCATTTTTTCCAGGCTCTGAAGAAAATGGTCACTTCATTGCCGGTGGCGGTGAAGGTGTCTTCCGTAGATTCAATTCTGAAAGCGTTATTGTCTGCCGGTTTGGTGCGGGGTTGCTCGTCCCAGGGAAGTTCTATCCAATCCGCCTCCGCTACGTTTTGCCAGTCTTCGTTGCCGCTTAAGTCTACAGCGTATTGCATCCGATACCCGTAGTCAGAAGCTTCAATGCTCCCTTCATCAGAACGCACAATTCCTTTGAAGCTGAGTTGATAGGCCTGCCCCGGTTCAACCGCTACTTTTTGATAAATACCGGCGTAAGTGTTCAGTTCAGAAGCGTCGATCAGTTCGATGAGCTGGCTGTGGTCGCCTTCAATGACGGTCATTTCCCAGGTATCATCGTAAAAGCCGGGGTCTACGCTGCCGCTGTGAAAGTAGCCCCACTCGTTGGCTGCGCCGGTATTGGCATCAAAGCCCTCTTCAAAGCCGCCGTTTTTGATCAGGTTAGGCTCTTGAGCAATGATCTGGTTTGCCAGTGCAAACAGAAGAATCACCAGTACCAACATCGCTCTTTTTACATTGCCGAAAAAGAAATTGTGTTTTTTGTGCATAACGCGCCCCCTTATGCTTTACGCAATTGTACATTATGTCACTCTGGTATTTTACGCTAATTTTTATGACAAGTCAACCCTGCAAGGTGTTTACGGCAAATATTTTAATAATTGCGCACCTTGAGCGCAATTTAACAAAAAAGCCTGCAAAGACTGCGGACGTGTTGGCGTGTTGTCTACAGTTTCCACAGGCTTTGCTGTTTAAGTTGGGCAAGCTGTTACTAATCATCTTCCTTGGGCTGATGAACGCGACAGAAGTCAGAGGCAGGCAGCGCTTTGTTCTTGCACTGATTTCCGGCTTTTGTTGTTGCCTGACAACGATTAGGAATCGGCTCTGGTTCCGGCGAAGGTGGAATTTCAGTTTCCTGCCCTTCCAGGGCCTCAGCAACGCGAACCAGATCCATCATCTGGTCAAACTCTGTGTGAAAGGCTTCGGCAATGGCGTCCGGGTCTGGCACCAAGCCAATGTCGGTGATAACGCCCAGTCTGACTTTGCCGTTATAGCTGATGATGCTGACGCCCAGCCCCAATCGCCCGGATTGGGGGACCCAAAACATCAAATCCTGAATAGGCGATCCGGCAAAATAAAGCTGCTGTCGGGGGCCGGGCACATTGGTCATTACAGCCGTAGATTTGGTTGCCAACAGATTGACAATTATCTCTTGAATTTCATCAGGCGTCTTGCCTACCGCGCCCAGCGCGCCAAAAACTACTATCGGCTCGGCGCTGTCTTTTAAGGCGTCCATTCGTTGTTTTAGTTCAAATAATCGCTCCAGTTGGTCGGCAATGCCCACCGGCAGCGAAAGGAATACCAGGCCAAATTGGTTGCCCAGTTTGTACGCTTTTGAGATTGGACGCAGGTTTACCGGCACGGCGGCTCTAAAGTTGAGATTGTCCACTACCTGGCCGCGTCCAATCAAGTAGCGACGCAACGCGCCGGTCATTGCGGTCAAAAGAACATCGTTCACTGTGCCGCCTGTTACTTTGCCAATAGCTTTTACATCGGACAGGGCAATAGCATCAGACCAAATTGCGCGTTTGGCAACGCCCAGTTTTCCCTTGAAGGCTGTTTTGGGATCCGGCGGGCGCAGAAGAAGGCGTCCTAAAGATGCGGCGACATTGCCGCTCTGAGCTAACAGCTTCTTGACGTGTTCCGGGTTTTCCCAGGCGCTCATCCCTTCGTGAATAAGTTTTTCGGTAACGCGAAAGGTTTTACCCGCCGCTGAAGCAGCGGAACGAACCATCGTAAAAAGGCGCCCCCCTCTTCTGCGCCTGGGTTTTGCGTCATCCGGCGAAGGCCAGGGCGCATCCGGGTCTTCATCCGCCAGCGACAGGAGAACGTGCATCAAGGCAATTCCGTCGGCTATGGCGTGATGCAGGCGAGCTACCAGCACAGAACCGCCGTTGAAGTTTTCCAGCAGATGAAATTGCCACAAGGGTTTACTAAAATCAAGGGGCGTACTCACCAAATCGCTGATGGTTTCTTGCAAAACAGCGCCGTCCCCCGGTTCAGGCAGCGCAATTCGGTGCAGATGCGCAGAAAGGTCAAAGATGGGGTCGTCTACCCAGCGCGGTTTAGCAAGCGGGCCGCGCCCCGTAACTATTCGCTGGCGAAAGCGATTATAATTGAGCAGGCGATATTTCACGGTTGCTTTCAGGCGCTCAAAATCCAGCGCTTCATCAAATATCAAAACGCCCGACACCATCATCAAATTGGTGGGATCTTCCATTCCTAACCAGGCCGCATCAACGTTTGAGAGGGGAGTTGATTTTGATTTTGGCATTTTTTTCTCCTGTCGTTTATATTCCTAATCCAGGGCTTTGACCAGTTTGGGAATTAAAAACCAGCGCAAAACACCGTCGCCTGGCTCCAAGGCGGCCCAATTGGCGATATGCGCCTCAAAACAAATCAACCCGGCGGTTGGCAGACGAATATCTTCCGCTTTGCCCGTTGAATGAGGGTTGCAGAGCAGCGCTGCCGTATCGGCAAAGACCGGATTGTGCCCTACCAACATCGGGCGCTTGATGGTATCTGGTAAAGCGCGAAGCGCCGCCAGCAAATCGCTGCTGCTGCCGGGATAAAAGGAGTCATCCCAGCGGATAGTTCCCTGAAAGTTGCAGGCTTGGGCCGCCAATTCGGCGGTCTGTTTGGCTCGACGCGCCGGAGAGGCGATGATGATGTCCGGCGCTTGCCTGAATTGCGCTAAAGCCTTACCCATCCGAGGCGCGTCTTTCAGCCCCCGTTCAGCCAGCGGACGATCAAAATCCGCCAGCGCGGGATTGCTCCAATCTGATTTGGCGTGCCGTAAAATGAGAATGCGCTTCATTTGGGAGTCTCCTGATTTTATTATAAACTATTTTAGTATGATTTACAATCAACAGGAGACAACTATATTATGAAGCAACTAAAGCGTCTATACAAACGAGGACCACGCTGGTTCCGATTTGTCACCCTGGGCGCAATTTTGCTTGTGGGGTTGATGATTTTCAGCGGGTTTCTATTAGAAGAAAGTGAACCCGCTCACAAGTTTATTGAGCCGGTGGTCATCAGGAAGCAAGATATCTTCGTTAATGACCCCCTTGTTATTGCCCCGATGACACCTTTGACGTTTACGCCGGCAATAACGGTCTATCTGCCCATTATCATGAACAATACCGTAAGCAAGATGCAACTCTCTAACATTAAATACTGGGCCTACAATATCCAGCACGTGGATACGCCACAGCAGAGAAAACAATTGGTGGGAACGCATTTTGACCTGTACGTACTTGAGACAGTCACCACAGAGAAAGGCAATGCGAATTTTG
>DUEH01000173.1 GCA_011192195.1 Chloroflexota bacterium
CGGCGGTGGTGAAGGGGTGGGTAGAAGGAGAGGTGTTTCGCCCCCCCCGCAACACCTCAACCCACTCAAAAGCGTGGCGGATAGACAGTGTGGTTGCCTGCTGAATACTCAACCCTCCCAGCGTAACAGACAGGGCTTCGAGGCGCAAACGCGCGCTGTTGCAGGTGGGGCAGGGCTGCTGGCTGAGATATTGGCTGTAATAATCGCGCATACTTTGCGATTTGGTCTCTTTGTAGCGGCGGCGCACGGCGTTGATCACGCCCTCAAAAGGCCAGTTGCCGGTGAAGTTTTCGCTTTGGTAACTGAAGCGGATATCCGGGTTGCCAAAAAGGATCAGATGACGCACATCTTCCGGCAATTGATGCCAGGGGGTGTCCAGGCTGATGTTAAAGCGCTCGACCATCTGTTCAGCAATCTGGTAGCGCCAGCTTGTCTTCTTTTTGCGTAGTTCACCCCAGGGAATAACGCCGCCGTCATTGATGGATTTGCTGGCTACGACAAAAAGATCGGAATCGAACTCTACTTTTTCACCCAAGCCATTGCAGGCGGGGCACATTCCCAGCGGCGAGTTAAAACTGAAGAGTTGCGGGGTCAGTTCCGGAAAGCTGAGCCCGCAGTGAGGGCAGGCGTTTTGCTCAGAGAAGAGCAGCTCGTCGCCGCCAATGAGGTCTGCCAGCAAGGTTCCGTCACCCCAGCGAAGGGCGGTTTCCACCGAATCGGTCAGGCGGGTCTCAAATTCCGCTTCGGCTCCATTTTCAGGGATTGCCAGCCGGTCCACTACCAATTCGATGCTGTGTTTCTTATTCTTTTCCAGCTTCAAGCCTGGGGTCAGATCGCTGACAACGCTGTCAATTCTGGCGCGGGTGAAGCCGTCGCTGCGAGCCTGAGCAAAAGCGTCTTCAAACGTTCCCTTGCGCCCGCGCGCAATGGGCGCTAAAAGTTGAAAGCGAGTGTTGGCGGGCAAGGCGGCAATCTGTTCCACAATTTGCTGGGCAGATTGTCGCTTAACCACGCGCCCGCAGTTGGGGCAGTGCGGCGCGCCGGCGCGAGCAAAAAGAACGCGCAGGTAATCATAAACTTCGGTGATAGTTCCAACGGTAGAACGCGGGTTTTTGCTGACCGCTTTCTGCTCGATGGCGATGGCGGGACTGAGACCGCCGATGTAGTCCACCTTTGGCTTCTCCATTTGCCCCAAAAATTGTCTGGCGTAGGATGAAAGCGATTCTACGTAGCGGCGTTGGCCTTCGGCGTAGAGGGTGTCAAAAGCCAGGCTGCTTTTGCCGCTGCCCGATACCCCGCTGAAGACCACCAGTTTGTTACGCGGAATAATCAAATCAATATTTTTCAGGTTGTGTTCTTTTGCGCCTTTGATGACGATTTTGTTGGTCATGTCACTTGTCATAAAATAGAAATTATGTTCTATGAAGAACGATATTTTAGCACAAAGAGGGCATAAGAACAAACTGATGGCTTTTGCCCGATAATGCTTTCCATTGTAGTATCTGTTGTAGAAAATTTAGTCAGGAGCAACGCAATGAATCCAAAACAAACCGCCGCCGCCCGCGCGCTGGAATACGTTGAAAGCGGGATGCGCCTGGGGCTGGGAACCGGCTCTACTACCGCTTATTTTATAGACCTCTTGGGAAAAAAACTGCAACGCGGCGAATTGAGCGATATTGTGGGCGTAGCTACCTCTGAACGCACGGCGGAACAAGCGCGCAGACTGAAGATTCCCCTGACCACCTTAAGCCGCAGCCCTCGCCTTGATCTGGCTGTAGACGGCGCGGATGAAGTTGATCCGCAGCTTAACCTGATCAAAGGGCTGGGCCGCGCGCTGCTACGCGAAAAAATCATCGAGGTACACGCCGAGCGCTTTGTGGTCATTGTAGACGAGTCTAAATTAGTGTCTAAATTGGGCGAACACGTGCCGCTGCCGGTAGAAATTATCCCTTTTGAAGCGGCGGCTCACGTAGTCTGGCTCAACACACTAAGCGGATGTCGCGCTGAGTTGTGGCTGGAGGATGACGCTTCGCCCATCATCACCGATAACGGCAACTATCTGGTTCGCTGCTATTTTGAGCAGGCCATCGGCAATCCCCAGACGCTGGCCCGCGCCCTGTCTGAACGCCCCGGTATTGTTGAACACGGCCTTTTTCTGAGTATGGCTAACGCCGTTGTTATCGCCGGAGAAAAAGGCGTACGCGTTATAACAAATGACCAATGACCAACGACAAAGGACGAATGACAAATGACAAGCGTAAAACTTTCCCCCTCCATCCTTTCCGCCGATTTTAGTCGTTTAGGCAAACAAGTAGCAGAAGCCGAAGCCGCCGGTGTGGAATGGATACACGTAGATGTAATGGATAACAATTTTGTCCCCAACCTCACCATCGGCCCGCTGATTGTACAGGCGCTGCGCCCCATCACCAGGCTGCCGCTGGACGTTCATCTGATGATGGAACGCCCGGAAAGCCTTATCCCTGATTTTGCTAAAGCCGGAGCGGACATCATTACCGTTCACGTAGAAACCTGCCCGCATCTGCACAGCACGGTGCAGCAGATTAAAGCGTTGGGCGTGAAGGCAGGCGTTACGCTCAATCCGGCCACTTCGCTGAGTGCGCTGGAAGAAATATTACCTTATATTGACCTGGCGCTGATTATGTCGGTGAATCCCGGCTTTGGCGGGCAGTCGTACATTCCCACCAGCACGGCTAAAATTGCCCGACTGCGTAAAATGCTGGATGAACGTGGCTTGAGCCACGTTGAGATTGAGGTGGACGGCGGCGTAAAAGCGCATAACGCCGCCGAAATTGTCGCCGCCGGCGCTACCGCTTTGGTTGCCGGGTCTGCTATCTTCAATAAAACAGCCCCTATTGCTGAGAATGTCGCCGCGCTGCGTCAAGAAATTGGCGATTTATAACCTGGATTCGGGATAAGAGAACATACTCCAAGACTAGCAGCTTGTCGGAGAAAGACATCAAAGGTTTCTAACAGCATCGTGAAGGCCAAGTTGTCTCGATTATTGACGCATTTGACGCTCATAGGCAACTAAAATGGCTTCGTAGAGTTCCATTGAGCCACATTGGTAGACGCGAAACGCTTCGATGTTATCTTGTTTAATATGCAATTGTCCTTCTCCCACATTACCGCGATGCTGGCCTGCCGAATAGTATCGGTTGTTCTCGACTTCCTTTGAAGCCAGCACCCAATAACGAATTTTGTCTCGCCATAATGTTTGGCAACTCCCGCTCAAAGGGATGTCCATTTTGC
>DUEH01000174.1 GCA_011192195.1 Chloroflexota bacterium
ATCTCAGCAAGTAGCGCAGGATACCGGCGTCAACCTGCTAAAACTCTACACCGGCTCTCTGGGGCCGGCGGGCAGCGGCGTGGAAACATATCTGGATTATATTCGCTACAACACCAGCGCCATTGTTGAAGGATTGAAGTAAAGTAGTATAATACCTGCCTTATGGAAGAACTACAGCGCGTAGGCGTACTCTACACATCAAAACACGCAAAACATGACATGAGCCAGCCCATTTTGGCTCTGAAAGATATTTCAGTACGCTTTAACGGCGCGCCGGCTCTGGATAAAATTTCTTTTGAGCTGAATCGCGGCGAACGCGTGGCGATTGTGGGGCCAAACGGCGCGGGAAAGAGTACCCTGTTCAACGTTATCTCCGGCATGCTGCATCCCAATCGCGGACGAGTAGACATTTACGGCAGAAAGCCGGGCCGGCATATCTGCATTGCTTACGTTCCTCAGCGCAGTCAGGTTGATTGGCGATTTCCGGTCAACGTAAGCGACGTGGTGATGATGGGGCGCGTGGGCAAACTGGGGTTGTTCAAATGGCCCAAACGCAAAGACTGGGAGGTTGCGCATCAATCGCTGGAATTGGTGGGGATGGATCATCTGAGCAAACGACAAATTGGCGAACTATCCGGCGGTCAACAGCAACGAGTCTTCATCGCTCGCGCGTTGGCTCAGGAAGCAGAGTTGATGCTGATGGACGAACCGCTAACCGGCCTGGACGCGCAATCGCAGGAAAGTATCTTTGAAATTCTGGACAAACTTCGCCGGCGAGACGTAACCATTCTGGTTTCTACTCACGATCTAAATCAGGCCGCCGAACGCTTTGACCGGTTGATGCTCCTCAACCGGCAGATCATTGGCTTTGGTCAGGCCGATGAAGTCTTCACGCCGGAATTGCTCAATCAGGCTTACAGCGGGCAAATGCGCCTGATAGAAACGCCCGCAGGCGCTATGTTTCTGGGAGATACCTGTTGCAGCCATGGCGAAAGATGACAAGGGGACTCTTTACCGCAATCCTCTCCTTGTCATCTTTCCCTCTGTCACTAAATCAAGAGACCATTTATGACTGACTTAATCAACTTACTCCTTGACCCGCTGGGCTACGAATTTATGGTTCGGGGATTGATTGCCGCCTTAATGGTGGGAATTGTATCGGCGGTGATTGGAACTTATATTGTACTGCGAGGGATGGCCCTATTCGGCAATGCGCTGGCGCACGCTATTCTGCCCGGCGTGGCGGTGGCCTATCTGTTGGGCGGCAATAATCAAAGCTGGCTCTTTGTGGGCGGTTTGACCGCCGGTGTGATTACCTCGCTGGGGATTGGCGCTATCAGCAAGGGAAACATCAAGCAAGACACCGCCATTGGGGTCATGTTCACCGGGATGTTTGCTCTGGGGATTGCCCTCATTTCCACCGTGCGCAGCTACACTGTTGACCTGACCCACTTTCTCTTTGGCGATGTTCTGGGCGTAAGCAACAGCGACCTGTGGCTGATTGGCGTCTTTGGCGGGCTGGTTATTTTGACCGTTTTGGCCTTTTATAAAGAATTTCTGGTACTTTCATTTGACCCGATTCTCTCAAAAACGCTTCGTCTGCCCGCTGCCTTTTTGAATTACCTGATGCTGCTGCTCATTGCCATCACCATTGTGTTGTCGCTGCAAACGGTGGGCGTGGCGTTGATGTCGGCTATGCTGGTAACGCCGGCCGCTTCCGCCTCGCTGCTTACGCGCCGCCTGCCAATTATGATGGCTCTTGCGGCGACCATCGGCGCCCTGAGCGCCATTTTCGGCCTCTACCTGTCATTTTATGTCAATATTGCTTCCGGTCCAGCCATCGTGCTGGTCACAACCTTTTTCTTCTTGCTGGCTTTCATTTTCTCCCCTTCGCAGGGGGCGCTCAGACGATTTTTGGTTTCAGGTTCTTGGTTTCAAGTTTCGGGTTCTTAGTTTCAAGTTTCGGGTTGCGGCGTGAAACCGGAAACCTGAAACGCGAAACCTGAAACCGGATGACGGAGTTTTTTGATGAAGCACATCGCTATGTGGGTAATAAAATTCTACCAAAACTACATCTCCCGCTTCACGCCCCCTTCCTGTCGATTTTATCCCACTTGTTCGCAATACACCTTTGAAGCCATTGAAAAATACGGTTTTGTCAAAGGTGGATGGATGGGCGTTAAGCGCATTAGTCGCTGCCATCCCTTCAATCCCGGCGGCTACGATCCTGTACCCTGACAAGGAGAGTTTTATGAAACAGTTTGTCATCATCCAGAATGAATTAGCCGTTGCCGTAACCGGCTATACAGAAGAAGAAGAAAACGCCATTATCATTGAGCCAGAAGACTTCAGCAAAGTCTTGTCGGCCCCAAAAGGCGTTTACCTGAAACCGCAGCGCCTCAAAATCGTTGGCAATTACGCTATTATTGAGCAAAAAGAGCGCGGTAGTTGACTATGCGAAAAATTCAACCCGTCCTGAACGCCATCCTCATTGCATTGATTTTACTGCTGAGCGCGTGTAACAACGACCCTACGGCTACTCAAGCGACAACAAAGGCAACGCCAAGCCCCACCCAAACCATCGCGCCCGCGTCCACGCCATTGCCCACCCCGCCGCCAACGGCTGCCAACACACCGCAGCCCCAATTCAACAGCCCCGTCTCGCCGGTCAATACGCCGGATGCGGCGAAAGAAATTCAGCATTACACCTACCGCATCATCAATACCTACCCCCACGACCCCACAGCCTTCACCCAGGGGTTGCTGCCGCTGGACGGCATCTTTTATGAAGGAACCGGCCTTTACGGACGCTCTAGTCTCCGTAAAGTAGAGCCGGAAAGCGGCAAGGTCCTGCAACAAATCAATTTGGCCCCCACCCTCTTTGGCGAAGGTATCACCATTTTTGGCGATAAACTATATCAACTCACCTGGAAATCTAAAGTGGGATTTGTCTACAATAAAGACAGTTTTGATCTGCTGCAAGAATTTTACTACCCCACCGAAGGCTGGGGCATTACGCACGACGGGCAAAAACTCATTATGAGCGATGGCTCGGACACCCTTTATTTCCGGGATCCGGAAACGCTGGAAGAAGTTGGCCGCGCGCGCGTTTTTGATGACAAGGGGCCGGTTGTTCGGCTGAATGAATTGGAATATGTAAAAGGGGAAATTTTTGCCAACATCTGGCAGACCAATCGTATTGCCATTATCAACCCGAAAACGGGGCAAGTTACCGGCTGGATTGACTTCAGCGGTATTCTCTCTGCCAAAGACATTACCCAACCCGTAGACGTTCTCAACGGCATTGCCTACAACGCCGAAACCGGACAGCTCTTTGTCACCGGCAAGTTGTGGCCCAAATTGTTTGAGGTTGAATTGGTTCCGGTGGAGTAAAAGACCGCCGACGGCAGACCGTTGACCGCCGCAAAAATTTGCGGCGGTCAACGGTCTGCCGTCGGCGGTCTTTTTTTACAGATAATCTTTCAGCAGACGGCTGCGGAGGGGGTGACGCAATTTACGCAGGGCTTTGGCTTCAATCTGCCTGATGCGCTCGCGGGTAACGCCAAATCCCTGCCCTACTTCTTCCAGAGTGCGGCTTTGGCCGTCTTCCAAACCAAAACGCATCACCAAAACCTGACGCTCGCGCTCGCTAAGTTGCTTTAAAATAGTTTTCATCTGTTCTTTGAGCAACTCTTTGTTGGCCACATCAACTGGCCCGGCCACGCTTTCGTCCTCTATAAAATCGCCCAAAAAACTATTGTCTTCTGAGCCAACCGGCGTTTCCAGAGACATTGGCTCTTCTGAAATACGCTGAATGCGACGTACCTTGCTGGCTGCCCGCCGCCAATTACGCTCAACGGCAGGATCAAGCGGCTCGCTATCTTCCAGATGCGCATTGATCGCCTTGATGTCTTCTTCAGACAAAATTTCCATATGCAAAGCGGTCTCTTTTGATGTGGGATTGCGGCCATTCTCTTGCAATAAACGCCGTTGCGTGCGCAGCAAGCGATTGATGGTTTCAACCATATGCACAGGGATGCGAATGGTGCGCGCTTGGTCGGCAATAGCGCGGCTGGTGGCCTGTCTGATCCACCAGGTGGCGTAGGTGGAAAACTTGTAACCCCGCGTGTAGTCAAATTTCTCCACGGCCTTCAACAAGCCAACATTCCCTTCCTGCACCAAATCCAAAAAATTCATCCCCCGCCCAATGTACCGTTTGGCAACGCTTACCACCAGACGCAAGTTAGCTTCCGCCAAACGCCGTCTGGCTCTAACGCCTTCCTGCCACGTCCTTTCAAGCTGCATTTTTTCGTTGGGATCAGCAATTTCTTCCTCGTCCAGGCGTTCTTTGGCTTCTAAACCGGCCTGAAGTTGTTTTGCCAGCTTCACCTCTTCACCGGCAGTCAGCAGATCAACCTGACCAATTTCACGCAAATACATTCTAACCGGATCATTGGTAAGTTCGGCCGCGCTTACGGCTTCCACAGCCTTAGGTTGTGCCGGCTTGGCGTCTTTGGCATCGGCGGGAGCAGTGGGTTCACCCTCCAGCTCAACTTCAACCTGAGCAAGTTCCTTATCGTCCGGCTCTTGTTCCGGCAAGTCGCTGTCCGATACGCTTTCAAGGGCTTCAAGGCTTTTGTCTAATTCAAGAATCTCAAGGCTCTTGTTCAGAAATTCGTCCTTGATAGTTGACGAAGCCTGCGCGTCAGTTTGAATTTTTTCTGTTTTTTGCTTCGGTTTTTTAGCCATTTTTGCCTTACTACTTCAAATATTTTTCTTCATTCATTCGCCGCCCCGTGATGGAAAGGGCGTTTTGAGCTTTTTCCAGTTTGTTCAATTTGACATTACTTATTTCTGAAATCAAGGTTCTGTATTGCAAAGCCGCCTCTCTGTCACCGTTTGCCAGGGATTCCCCCAGCAACATATTGAGGTCCTTGATCTGTTGTTTCCAGCGCCGCTTGCGCATCCTGAGTATCAATTGCGACAACTGCTCTTCAACGTATTTGCCGGAATGTTCCGGCTGACGTCCCCACAAATCCAGTAAACTGGCTAAACGACCCTCAAGATGCTTGTCTACAGTCTGCAACAAGATATCCAACGTGGTCGATTCTTTCACCGCCCACTGTTTCACCGCCAGAAAGATGGCCCCGTTTTCTGTTTGCTGAAAATCTTCCACGGCCAAGACGCCAACGCCATTTTTAACCAACTTTTGATTAAGCTGATACAGTACATCGGGTTGACCGATAATCAACGCCAGACAGTGTTCTTCGGAGCCGGAAGAAAAACGGGGCGTTTCTGCCTTCACCGGGGTCGCAAACAAAGACGATTGCTCAACCCTGGGCTGCACTCCCTGCGTGCGCTGCAATTCGGCTCTCAGCGTACGCTCATCAATTTTAACCAGACGCGCCAATTGCTGCAAGTAGTGTTCTTGTTCTACGGAATTTCCCACCTCCCGGATGATGGGCAACAATTCCCGCACTGCCGTTGCTTTGCCTTTTGCGCTTTCCAAATCCAGATCGGCGGTGACGGTTTTGATGTAGTAGTCTACCAGAGACAGCGCCTGCCGGATCAGCTTTTGCCAGGAGCCGTCGTCCGCTTTCAGCACATCATCCGGGTCCTTACCCGGCGGCAACGATGCAATGCGCAAGTCAACCTTCAGCCGCCCCTCATGCTTGATCAAGCTGCCTGCGCTTGGCAGAATCGGCACAATCTCTTCTGCCAGCGATTCCCTGACCACGTTGATGCCTCTCAGCGTGGCCGCGCTTCCGGCGCTGTCGGCGTCCAGAGCCAGCACAAAACGCTTGGCAAAGCGTTTTAGCAGCCTTAGCTGGGCTTCGGTCAGCGCGGTTCCCATTTGCGCTACTACATTATTGAAGCCATGCTCGTGGGCTTGCAAAACGTCCATGTAGCCTTCAACAATAACCGCTTCCCCAAGGTCTCTGATAGAGTTTTTTGCCACATCCAGCGCGAATAAAATAGCGCTTTTGTCAAACAACGCGCTTTGTGGCGAGTTGAGGTACTTGGGAACCTGATTATCGCGCAAAGCGCGGGCGCCGAAGCCAATTACGCGCCCTTGCAGATCACGGATGGGAACCACAAAGCGGTTACGAAAGCGGTCATAGCCGGATGATTTATCCTCGCGGACAATGAGCAATCCGGCGGCTACCAAATCGGCTTCTGCGTAGCCTTTGGCCTGTAGATAATTTTTTAGCGCGTCCCAGCTATCCGGCGCGTAACCCAACTGAAATTTGGCGATGGTCTGCGCGCTTAAGCCTCTTCCGGTCACGTACTCGCGGGCAAATTGCGCCTGGGGAGATTTAAGCAATTGCTCGTGGAAAAAGGCCGACGCCGTAGCCGCGATTTGCCGCAATTTCTCTTTGGCCTGATCGGCCTGAGCAGCTTCCGGTGAACGATCTTCTAAAGCCACGCCCGCTTTGGCGGCCAAAGTTCGCAGCGCCTCACTGAACTCAAGCCCTTCTTGCCGCATTACAAAGCTAAAAACATCGCCGCCGGCGCTGCACGCGCCAAAACAATGCCAGGTTTGGGTATCCGGGTAAACGACAAACGAGGGGGTTTTCTCTGTATGAAAAGGGCACAAGCCTTTGTAGGTTCGCCCCGCTTTCTTCAGCGATGGGACGTAGCCGGATATGAGATCAATAATATCCAGCCGACTTTTGATTTCGTCAACAACGCCCATCCGGTGGCAGTCCCCTCGTTTAAAAAATAGCTTCTGATAGATTATACACAGGGGCGGGGGAATGGGCGAATGGCGAATGGCGAATGGCGAATGGCGAATGGCGAATTTGCGAATGGCGAATTTGCGAATGGCGCGTTTAGCACTCGTCGTGCGCCATTCGTTGCTCGTCATTCGCTATTCGCCCATTCGCCATTCGCCTGAAGCCACTGATACATCAACACGCCGCCGGCAACAGCAACGTTAAGGCTTTCCGCGCGTCCCAGCAAAGGCAAACGAAGCCAATCGTTCAAGTACGGACGCAAGTCCTGGCTCAAACCGCGCGCCTCATTGCCCAGTACCAATGCGGTGCAGCCGCTCAGAGCTTGATTCTGCGCGCGCCAGGGAATTTCGCCCCGGTAGCCATCCGCGCCGGTAATCCGGTACCCGCGCTTGCGAAGCGACTCAAAGAGCGCCTTCGGCTCGTTAGCCCGCGCCAAGGGCAAGGAAAAGAGCGATCCCATACTGCCGCGCACGGTTTTGGGATCAAAGGGGTCTACACACGGCTCGATCAAAATGATACCGGCGGCGGCTACCGCATCGGCGGTGCGAATGAGGGTTCCCAGATTGCCGGGGTCTTGCAGACGATCCAGCGCCAGCAACAGAGAGGGATCAGGCGCGGCGTCCAGCATATCGTTCAGCTTTGTTTCAAAAAGCGAAAACGTGGCGATGATCCCCTGCGGCGATTCTCGCTCTGAGAGAGCGCTCATCACCTGCGGATTGACGGCGTAGGCGCTTCCACCCACCTTAATGAACTTCTCTAACAGCGTCGCTGCCGCGCCGCCGACAAATTCTTCCTGACAGTAGAAAATTTCCAGCGGCGCGTGTCCGCCTTCCAGCGCCATTCCCAGCAGTTGTAAGCCTTCCACAGAAAATCTATTCTGCGCGCGACGGTGTTTGCGCTGTTTCAGCTTGCGCAGGGTGACAATTTTAGGATTTTTGGTGGACGTTATCATAGCAGCCTTGTTGAATTACCACATAAGCGCGTTCAATTACCTGCCGAAAAGAGGAGGAAATGCGATGCCAGTCCAGCACATCAACGCGAAAGGGTAAAGCAGACTGGCTAAACGCATCTTCCAGGCGATAGAGCATTTTACGGTCAATTTTTGCAGCGGCAACAAGCACCATATCCAAATCAGAATACGCTGCCGCCGTTCCACGCACACGCGAACCAAAAATACGCGCTTCGGTTTCCGGTGCAAGGTCCTTCAGAATAGCCTTCACCGTTGCCAGATGGTGCGGTTGAATGTCAATTTTCCTCGTCATCGTTTCGAGCTTCCAGAGCTTTTAGTAACGCTTGCGCCTGTGGTAGAAATTCTTCTGACACAGCAAAAACATCATCCGCCACTTCTTCATTGTAGATATGCGAAGTCAGGTTGCGGGCTTTGTGGTAGGCCCACCAAGCGTCAACGTCATCAATTAAACGATTTTCTGCGGCTATGCGAAATAGCTCTCGCCGGGAAACGCCATCCACATAAACACGTCCCACGTTCTCCTGTAGCCAGCGTTTCATAAACTTCCAGCAGAGTTCATATGTAAATTCAAAATGCTGAATAACACCCGCCTGAACAATGGTCTGCTGCCGCGAAGAAAGCTCGTTCATAAATTGCGAGTTACCAACTTCGATCATTGCGCCTGCCAGTGCGTCAACAGATTTTTGTAGACTGGATAAATCAAGCAACATAAGGCATCCTTTCCGGGTAGTGGTTAAGTGGTAAGCGATGGAGTCTCAAAGCTAGCTTCGAAATTCCGGACTCATCACTTACAACGTAACCATCACCCCTTTCTGGAATGGCGAAGATGTCCCCTTCGTCATTCGTTTACCACGATACTTTTTTCAAGCGAGCCAACGCCTCTTGCAAGCGTTCGGTGGGAGCGCTGATAGCCAGACGCATCCAGTTGACGCCGTTTTGACCATACATGGAGCCGGGGGCAATGGAGACGTGGGCTTCGCTCAGAAGTTTTTGATGAAATTCCACATCGCTATAACCGGAGGGAACCGGAAACCAGAGGTAGAGGGTAGCTTTGGGCGCGGTGACGTTAAGCCCTAATTCTTTCAACGCGGCAACAGCCATATCGCGGCGCTGTTGGTAGACCAGATTGCGGTCTTGCAGCCAGCTTTGGTCGCCGGTGAGGGCGGTGGCGGCCATTTTTTGCACCGGAATGGCCGAGCCGGTATCAATCTGGGTTTTTACCGTCGCCAGCGCTTTGATGGCAGTTGGATTGCCCACTGCCATTCCTAATCGCCAACCGGCCAGGTTATAGGCTTTGGACAGGGAATTAAATTCGATGACCACGTCTTTGGCGCCCTGTATTTGCAGCGGGCTGATGGCTCGGTAACCATCGAAAGTGATGTCGCTGTAGGGGTTATCGTGGCAGAGTAAAATTTCGCGCTGGCGGCAGAAGGCGATAGCTTCCTCAAAAAATTCCGGAGTCGCCAGCGCGCCGGTGGGGTTGTTGGGGTAGTTAAGCCACATCAGCCGCGCTTTTTGGGTCAGGGCGGCCGGAATAGCCGAAAAATCGGGCAGCCAGCTATTTTCCGCCTTCAAGGGGAAAGTCTGAATGACGGCGTTAGCCAATCGCGGCGCCATTCCGTAGACAATGTAGCCGGGGTCGGGAACCAGAGCGATGTCGCCGGGGTCCAGCCAGGCCAGATGCAGATTCGCCAGCCCTTCTTTGGAGCCAATCAAGGGGACTAATTCTGTCTGCGCATCCAGCGAAACGTCAAAACGGTTTTGGTAGTAAGCGGCAATGGCCTCTCTAAATTCCGGGATGCCGGCGTAGCCGCCGTAACCGTGCGTGTTGGGCTGGCGGCTACTTTCTGTTAGCGCGTCAATAATAAAATCCGCCGGGGGCATATCGGGATTGCCAATATCCAGACGAATCACGTCCGCGCCATCGGCTTTCAGTTTGGCAATTGTCTTTGCCAGCGTAGCAAAGGCGTAAGGGGGGATGTTGGATACCCTGTTTGCGGGGTTTAGCATAGGTGTTCTCCTTGAAATACAATGAATAGTGAATAATGAAAAATGAAAAATGAAAAATGAAGAATTATTCACTGTTCATTATTCATTCTTCACTGTTTTTCTGCACCGGCAACCGAAGGTGGAAGGTGCTGCCGGGGAAGTTTACTTCATCGTAGCCTTGACTCTCTATCCAGATTTGGCCGTTCAGGCTTTCTACAACGCCTTTAACAATGGATAAGCCAAGTCCCGGTCCGGCTCCTTTGAATTTCACCTTTCCGCTTGAATGCAGATTGGTTTTACCTACCCGAAAGAATTTATCAAAAACGTATTCTTTGTCTTCCGGCGCAATGCCAATGCCTGTGTCGGCCACTTCAACTTTGATGAAATCGGCTCCGGTTTTGGCCTCCGTCTCGTGATAAGCCGTAACCGTTATTTCGCCGCCATCCGGGGTGAATTTTATGGCGTTGTTCACCAGTTGGTCAAGTACCTGATAAAGACGTTTCGGGTCGGTTTGGATGATCGGTAAATCTGTTTTTATGTCAACGTTGAAGGTCTGTTGGCGCGATCGAGCTACGTGACTGGCCCGTTCAAGCAATACCTGAAATAACTCGCCAACAACAACAGGTTCCGGATTCAGGACAAGGCTGGACATTTCTATGGCCGACACATCCAGCAGGTCGTTCACAATGTCGTTCATCCGTTCAGCGCCAACGGCAATTCCTTTGAGGATTGTTTGCGCCTTCTCTGATACGCGAGCAAGTTCTTGCTCCAGAAGCATATCAGCATAGCCCTGTACAATGGTCAAGGGAGTTTTTAACTCATGGGCGGCAATGCTGATGAAATCGCTTTTTGCCTGCTCCAGACGAGCCAGTTCGCGATTGGCGCGCGCCAGTTCTGTGGCATAGCCCATCACCTTCTGTTCAGCCTCTTGACTTAATCTGGCGGCTTCGACAGCGTGGCGCTGGTGAGATTCAGCCAGGGCTTTGGTATAGCTGTCAGTTGCTATAATCAAAGCCTCTTGAAAAAGTATTTCCAATCCAACCGACATATCCCACGCTTGAGCGGGATCAATTTCGGCTTCCAGTCGCCCCCAAATAACCATCTTGGTGATGTAAATACTATTCAGCAACGATTCAAGGGGGCGATTTACGGCCACAGCGCTGTGAGCGGTTCCCGACAAGATCGATTCCAACATTATCAAGTGACCGGTGTCGGCAGCGTGTAATACGCCCTCAAAGATGACCGCGCTCAAGGGGTCTTCGGCCTGATTGATAAATTCCAGACAGTGTTCAAGCCAGATGGCTAATGTTGAGTTCTTCATAAGGTTTCGGGTTTTCGGTTTCGGGTTTCAGGTTTTTGGTTCAGATTGTCTGCTCGCCGGCTTGCTGTAAAAATTTCTCCAAATCAGACAGGGCGCGCTCGGCGTAGGCGTAATAACGCGCTCGTTTGTTGCGAATCTTTGGCGTGAAGGGTGGTAATATGCCAAAGTTGGCCTTCATCGGCTGAAAGTTTTTGCTTTCAGCGTGGGAAATGTAATAAGCCAGAGACCCCATCATTGTTGTACGGGGCAGGGTAATTGGCTTTTGGCCCTTCACCTGCCGCGCCGCGTTGATACCGGCCAACAAGCCAGACCCCATATTGCCTATGTAGCCTTCTACGCCCACAATCTGTCCGGCAAAGAAAAGGTCAGAGCGGGCGCGCCACTGCATAGTGGGGTTTAACAGGGCGGGCGCGTTGAGATAGGTGTTGCGGTGCATCATTCCGTAGCGCGCAAATTCGGCTTGGCCCAGTCCGGGAATTAGCCGCAAAACGCGCTTTTGTTCCGGCCAACGCAGGTTGGTCTGAAAGCCAACAATGTTGTAAAGCGAGGCAATCAAGTTATCCTGCCGTAACTGGACTACCGCGTAAGGGCGTTTGCCTGTGCGCGGGTCAATCAGGCCGACGGGGCGCATGGGGCCAAAAGACAAGGCTCTATGCCCGCGTCGGGCCATCTCTTCTATTGGCAGGCACATCTCAAAAAAGTTCTCGCGCAGGTCTTTTTCTTCAAAAGACCGCAGCTCAATTTTCTCCGCTTCCAGCAGCGCAGCAACAAATTCATCGTACTCTTCTCTGGTAAACGGGCAGTTGATGTAGTCGCCGCTGTCCGGTTGATCCTGCTCGTAGCGCCCGGCGCGAAAGGCAATGCTCATATCAATCGAGTCGGCGGCCGCAATGGGCGAAACGGCATCGTAAAAGTAGAGGCGATCTTCGCCGCTCAGTTGAACAATGGCATCGGCAAGGGCGTCGGAGGTGAGCGGCCCGCTGGCAATTACTGTTGCGCCGCTGGGAATAGCCGTCACTTCCTCTCGTTTCAGCGTTATCAGGGGGTGCGTTTCAATGCGCCCGGTAACAATTTCGGCAAAACGATCACGGTCAACGGCCAGGGCGCGCCCGGCGGGAACGCTGGCTTCTTCGGCGACCTGCAAGACCATCGAACCCAGTCGCCGGAGTTCATTTTTCAGCAAACCGGGAGCGCGATCCGGCAGTACGCTGCCCATTGAGTTACTGCACACCAGTTCGGCCAGTTTGTCGCCGGTGTGGGCGGGCGTTTGCCGCGCAGGACGCATTTCGTACAAGCTTACGGGGATGCCGCGTTCGGCGATTTGCCAGGCGGCTTCGCTTCCGGCCAATCCGCCGCCAACTACGATGATAGAATCTGTCATCTATAAATATCCTTACGGTGTCCCACTTTTATCACTTCTACTACCAATCTGTCAACTTCAAAGGTGTAAATCACCCTGTACACACCAACTCTGATGCGATAGGCGCGTTTAGCGCCAAGTAATTTGCGGCTTCCGACAGGTATGGGGTCTACAGATAGTTTTTCAACTTCCAGCAAAATACGTTTGACGCTTTGCGGCGGCACTTTTTTAAGTTCTTTTATAGCAGAACGTTTCCACTCAATGTTATAAGATGCCATCGTGTTCTAATTCCGCCAGTAATTTATCGTGCGAAACCGTTTCTTCATTGCGCCGCTCCGCTACTGCGGCAAGGTCTTCAAAATCTTCCAATAGTCGTCTGAAAGTGCGTATTGGAAGGATGACCGCTTTCTTCTCGCCCATTTCGTCGGTGATGTATTCAACGCCAAGTTCTTTTATCTGCAACATATTCACCTTCTCCGTCTATTCATACCCATTGGGGTTTTTGGATTGCCAGTTCCAGGCATCGGCGCACATTTCCGTTAAACCACGCTCTGCGCGCCAGCCAAGTTCGCGTTCTGCTTTGTCAGGGTTGGCGTAAACGGCGGCGGTGTCGCCGGGGCGACGGGCGACAATGCGGTAGGGGATTTTTTTGCCAGAGGCTTTTTCAAAAGCGGCAATCATCTCCAGCACGCTGTAGCCCTGTCCGGTTCCCAAATTGCAGGTGAGCAAGCCGGGGCTGGCTTTTAATTTTTCCAATGCTTTTAAATGACCGATGGCTAAATCTACTACGTGAATATAGTCGCGCACGCCGGTTCCGTCGCGGGTGGGATAGTCGCCGCCAAAGACGGCAAGTTGCGCCAGTTTACCAACCGCCACCTGGGTAATGTAGGGCAACAGGTTGTTGGGGATGCCGTTGGGGTCTTCGCCGATTTGCCCGCTGGGGTGCGCGCCTACCGGATTGAAGTAACGCAGCAGGACAATGTTCCACTCCGGGTCGGCGCGGTACAAGTCGCGGAAGATGTCTTCCAGCATCAGTTTAGTGCGTCCGTAGGGGCTGGTGGGCGCAGAAAGGGGGAACTCTTCTGTAATGGGGACGGTGTGCGGTTCGCCGTAGACGGTACAGGATGAACTAAAAACCATCTCTTTCACGCCGTGTTTTTGCATAATCCGGCATAAATTGATGGTTCCTGATATGTTGTTGTGGTAGTAGCGCAGCGGTTCGGCTACCGATTCGCCGACGGCTTTGAGGCCGGCAAAGTGGATTACCGCATCAATGGCGGCGCTCTGAAATACGGCGTTCAGGGCTGTTTCGTTGAGCAGATCAACCTTGTGAAAGGTCAGCGATTTTCCCGCCAGTTTTTGCGCGCGCTCCAGAGCTTCTTTTTTACTATTGGAAAGATTGTCTACAACCACAACATTGTAACCGGCTTGCAGAAGTTCAAGGCAGGTGTGACTGCCAATGTACCCCGCTCCGCCGGTGACTAAAATTTGCATAACACATCTCCATTTACGATTTACGATTTACGATTTACGATTTACGATTATTCTGGTTTACGGAATTTGTTTTCTTTCGTAGTCCAGTCGTAAATCTAAAATCGTCAATCGTCAATCCAAAATGAGGGCTTCTACTACGCTGCCGGCGGAGAAATCTCCCTGCCCGTGTGGAAGGATGATCAAGGCGTTGGCGCCCAGCATCGAAAGCAAGCGACTGGAGGCCTGCGTCCCGGTGGTAACGGCGGTGTAGCTGCCATCGGTCTGACGGGTGATGATTGCGCGTTGAAATTCGGTGCGGGCCGGGCTATGGCGTACCTTGTGACTGAGGATTACCTGTCGGCGTGGACGATGGAGATTGCTGTGACCGGCCATTTTCAACAGCGCCGGACGAACGAAGTTTTCAAAGCTGACCAACGCGCTCACCGGATTGCCGGGCATGGCAAAAAAGGGTTTCCCCTTGAGTACGCCAAAAGTGGCGGGCTTACCGGGTTTGGTGTTGACGCGCCCAAAGAAAAGCGCGCCGTGTTCGGCCAGCCAGGGTTTTACCAGATCAAGCTGGCCCATCGAAACGCCGCCGGAGGTGAGCAGGGCGTCCGCTTCTATCAAGCCGCGGCCAATGGTTTGCGCCAGCCCGCCCTGTCGGTCTGGCACAATACCCAGATCAACGGGAATACCGCCCGCCTGCTCAATAACGCCCATCAAGGCAAAGCGATTGGCGTCTCTGATTTGACCCGCTTTAGGCGTTTGCTCAGGCGGCACCAGTTCGTCGCCGGTGGACATTACGCCAATCCTGGGGTGCGGATAAACGCGCGCGGTTACATGCCCAATGGTTGCCAGCACGCCAATTTCGGGCGGGCCAAGGACGGTTCCCGCCGACAGGACGCGCTGTCCGGCGGCAATGTCTACGCCTGTTTGCCGAATGTTGTCGCCGGAAGCGATGGGCGCGGTCAGTTCCAGCCGGTCATCGCGTTCTGCGGTATCTTCTACCATCACCACCGCGTCGGCGCCGGAGGGGATGGGCGCGCCGGTGGTCACGCGAGCGGCCTGACCGGGTTTCACCTGTAAATCGGCCACGTAACCCGCCGTCTGATTGCCGATGATTTGGCGTGAGCCTGTATCACCGGCAATCAAGGCGTAACCATCAACCACCGAGGCGGGGAAGGGGGGCAGTGGCTCGGCGGCAAAAATATCTTCCGCCAAAACCAGCCCCAGGGCATCGCTAAAGGCGGCGTCTACGGGAGACAGCGACTTCACTTCTCGCAGAATGATGTCTATGGCTTCAGATACAGGGATCATTGGATAAGGAGATTCAGGCATTATGCGCTCCGGCAGGTGTTGTAAATATCGCTTCAAAACGTTGTTGCAGCAGGGCGTCTACGCCCTGCGTGAGCGCGGCGTATTTGGCAATAAATTCCAGACATTCCAGACTCAGTTTAGCGCCGCCGCCGCCGTAGCCGCCCACCTGCGTTTCTACCAACTTGATATTCAATCGCTCTTCAAGTTGATGTATTTTTTCCCATGCGCGGCGATAGGGTATATCCATCAATTCAGCCGCCCCGGAGATAGAGCCGGTCTTCTGGATTGCTAATAACAAATCAATACGCCACGCGCTCAATACAACCTGTCCGTCTATCTCCAGCCAAATATTGGATTTAACATCCATTGATCGGTTTACCATTTACCATTTACCATTTACCATTCGCCATTCGCCATTCGCCATTCGCCATTCGCCATTCGCCATTCGCCATTCGCCATTTACCATTCGCCATTTACCATTCGCCATTTA
>DUEH01000175.1 GCA_011192195.1 Chloroflexota bacterium
TGTCGGCGGGTTGTCCAGTCCAGATAGCGTCGCTGAAAGGGCGTGTGCGCATCGGGATAATGCAGATAGCCTAAATCGTGAACGGTGACGGCGGCGGGAACGGGGCAGTACAGCGGCAGCGCGTGGGCGGGAACAAAGAGGGCGTTGGGGGGATGGCGGCTGATTTCGGCGGCGAGGCGCAGATGCGTCCACAGGCGAGGAAAGGGGATAATTCGCGTTTCAACAAAGTCGCCCTGCGGCCATTTGGCAGGTTGGGGGGGCTGATGCGTGTACAGACGCAGCCGAAAGTCGGCAGATGTCAGGTTTGCCATTGCCAGTAAAAGCTGGTAGGCGTAAGTTTCGGTGCCGGTGTGATTTGCCAGCGCGGCCCGGCTGGCGTCAAAGCCAATGAGCATAGGCTTGTCCTGAGCGAAGCCGAAGGGCTATCGTCGCCTGGAAAAGAAAAGCCCCAGGCCAAGTAAAATCAAAATAAGGGGCCAAAATTGTAGCAGCTTTGCGCCCAGCGTTTGGCTCAAAAAGCCCAGGGTAAAAGCAAAACTGAGCGCGCCCAGCCCTATGGCCAACAGACCAAGCGCCAGACGATCAGCGCCTTTGAAGCCGCTTAGAATAAACTGCCCCACCCACGCCCCGCCACCGATGAGCAAAAAGCTCGGCCACAGGCGATTCATATCGCTCCAATTGACGCGCCCCAATACAGGCAGACGCAGATTGAAGGTGAAGAACAGGAAGAACGCGCCTACGCCCAAGCCAAAGAGTCCTGTGAAAATTTGGCCGGAATCGGGGTCTTTGCCGCTGAAACAAGACCAAAGCGCCATCGCCCCGCCGAGCATAATGAAGCCGGGCCACAGTTGCTCCAGATTGGGCAGGCTTAACCCTAAATTACCCGCCAGAAACCACAAACCAAGCAGAATTAAAATGATTGCCGGAAGAAGCGATTGTTTTTTTGTCATAATCTGTTTCCGTATTACAATTCTACCGTTCAAGACCCGAAGGGTTTCAGGCGTTTCTTTCTCCTAACCCTTGCAGGCGCAACGGCATTGTTTTGTGGCAAGGTTGGCAGCGTAAACCCTTCGGGTCTGCTTGAGACCGACTGCCTGTACTAACCCAATTATACGCCAAAGCAAACAGAGAGAGAAATGAGACCTTTACTGGCTATGAAGCTTTTAGTCACCGATATTGACGGCACGCTGCTGGACGCGCAGGGACGCCTTCCCCCGGCTAACGTTGAGGCGCTTCAGCAGTGGGTTGATCGGGGCGGGGTACTCGCTTTGGCAACGGGCCGAAATTTGACCATTACCCGCCCTATTGCGCAGGCCATTGACCGCGACTTGTTCCTGATTTTGCAAGATGGCGCGCTGCTAATGCCTTACCCTTCCGGCGCAGTGTTGGCCTGGCACAATCTGGAACAGTCCATTGCGCAAAGCGCTTGCGATATTTTGCTGAATGAGGGTCTTTCCGCATTGGCCTTTGCGCCGCTGCCGAATGGTCAGCATTTTGATGTGCTGCCTTCCGGGGGGAATACGCTTTCGCCCGGCTTGCGCGCCTGTCTACGCGCTAAATCGGGACAATTTTGCCGCCGAAACAAAGCTTATCGCCTTTTGGCCGCCTCGTCAAAGATAGTGACCATTGACAGTCAGGGTAAAACGGACGCCGCCTATTATCGCCTGAAACGCCACCTTCCCCAAGCCAGAGTCATCCGCACTGAAGCTCGTGGGCTGGACGCCTGGTTTATGGAGGCGGGATCGCCCCGGGCTTCCAAGATGCAGGGGTTGCAAACCTTGCTGCAATACCTTCGCTTGTCGTTTGCCGAAGTGATTGCCGTTGGCGACGCCGAAAACGATGTGGAAATACTTCAACTCGCCGGTCTGGGAGTAGCGATGGCTAACGCTTCCGAACGAGTAAAAGCCGTCGCCAATCTGGTCATCAAATCAAATTCAGAAGATGGGCTGGCGCGTTTTCTGAAGGATGAAGGATGAAGGCGGAAGGATGAATGAAACGCGCTCATCCGCAAATTCGCCCATTCGCCATTCCTCATTAACCTGTGGTATACTTGGCGCCAACAACAGCGTCCCCCAAAAAAATATCTACCGCCCACCGATTCGGAGCGCGTTATGTATAATCAAAAATACCACCATTTTGATTTTCTCTATAATCATAAATATGGTTTCCATATCAACGGGCCTCGGCAAGACGCCTTTGACGCTGCGTTGCGGATGCGCCCGCGCATTGTCAAAACCCTTGATTTCAGCGTTGAGGCGATGAAAAACATTCGCCGCGAAATTCCCGATGTCTTCTTGATTGGACGATTGACCGTTAGTCCTCAGGATTTTGGTCAAATGTACAACTCTCACGCGCCAATGTCCACGCGAATCAAGCAGGCGCGGCAAAAAGGTAAGGAGATGGCAACGCGCATCTTGCGCCAGGAGGCAAATAAAGATATTCACCACGTCAATGGCCGGCGAATTTTCAGCGCGTGGGAATCGCTGAATGAAATTTTTCCCGAATCTGTCAGCGTTGACGAACAAAAATTATTTGATGAATATCAGCTTGTGTTTGGGCAGATAATGCGCTCATCCGGTTTTGAGGCGATTGGAATGAATTTTGCCACCGGAAATTTCAGAGGGAAACAGGTTGTTGACAACTTCCCCCGCACGCTGGAGACCTACAAATACCTGGGCTTTCACGAATACGATTGGCCTACGATGGATCGCCTGCACAAGATTGGCCTGAATGAAGCGCCCGCGCCAAAAAACATCAAAGACCGCGTTCCCCTGGCGGGCGAAGGGCGCGGCAATGACGGGATGTGGTTGACCTTGCGTTATCGCCGCATATTCTTTGAAGGCGTGCGCCAAAAATATGGCGACAAGCACACGGCCATCATCACCGAATGTGGCATGACGCAGGGCGCGCAGGGCGGGCCTGATCTTGGCCCCTGGGACCCCAACCATCCCATCCCCATAGACAGCTACTGGCAAAGCCTGATGTGGTACAACAGCGAACTGATGAAGGATGATTACGTGATGGGCGCTTGCCTTTTTGTCACCGGCGCGGCGGGTAATCCGGACTGGGAGACTTTTGAGCATCTTGGCCCCATTATGGATCGTTTGGCCGCTTTTCAGAAGAAAATTCCCCTGTCCCAAACGGACAATCAGGCTCAACCATCTAATTCTTCCCCCGATTCCCCGGACATTTCCGTTGCCCTTCACCCCACACAACCGGCGACAACGCAACCGACAGCGCCGCTACCGGAAACCGCGTCCGCAGCAGACCCCAATACCATTGCCATCTCTTTTCCCAAAGTTGTGGCTCGCTACCGCAGCCATTATGTCCTCTTTCCCAGAGGGACGGAAGATTGGTGGTACGCCGCTGCCAAACCCTATTTGAGACAGTTTGGCCCCACCCGGGGAGAAAACCTTAGAGACGCCCTTTTTCTGAGAGGAAAACTGGGGCATACCATCACCGGCGTCAACCTGTCGCCGCGCACTATTGCCCAAATCAAGAAATACGCACCCAACGCGCAGCTAGACATCATCAGAGCCAACTCTTCCGCCGACTTGGCTGCTGAGTTGAAAAAACGCATCAAACGCAATAAACCGTACTGAAAGCAGTGAACAGTGAACAGTGAACAGTGAACAGTGAACAGTGAGGTAATGGTAAATTCGCAGTTCCGCAAAAGTCACGCATAACAGCAAAAGAAATCGGCATCGAATTGCACGAATTACGCGAATTAAAGGATAAAAATTCGTGGCACTGGTTCTGTTGAATGGGAATGAGATTTTTCAACACCAGACGAAGGACGAAAGACGAAGGACGAAGGACGAAGGGAATTAGCGGACAAAATCCGTCCTTCGTCCTTCATCTTTCGTCGAAAAGTGGCGAATGACAGGCCGTCAAACCAAATCCCATACAACTGAACCAGTGCCAAATTCGTACAATTCGATGCGAAATTATTAGCGTACACAATCTGTCTGTGTGACTTTTGTGGTATTGCGTAAATTCCCTTTAAAATGCAA
>DUEH01000176.1 GCA_011192195.1 Chloroflexota bacterium
ATTGACGATTGACGATTTTTGATTTACGATTGTGTCTCGTTCCCAAACAGAGTTTTGGGTGAGGTACAATCGTAAATCCAAAATCGTAAATCCAAAATCACAACCGCCTATGCAAGACACTATTCTGGGCCTGGACATTGGCACAAGCTCAACCAAAGCGGTACTCTTTGACCTTTTTGGTCAGGAAGTGGCCGCCGTTCAGCAAAGTTATCCGCTCTCCACGCCTCACGCCGGTTGGGCGGAACAAGACCCGGAGCAGTTGTGGAACACGCTTCTGGATGTTCTGCGGGAAGTTATTAGCAAAGCGGGCGACGAGCGGCGCATCCTGGCGATGTCGCTGGCAACTCAAAGCGGTTCGCTGATAGCGGCCAAAGCAGACGGAACGCCGCTCTACCCAATGATCACCTGGCTTGACAGTCGCGCTGAAGAGATAGTGCAGCAATGGCGCGCGGAAGGGCTGGAAGAACAGGTGCGGCGCAGCAGCGGCTGGCGATTGCAGTCCGGGCTGTCGCTGCCCGGCATTGCCTGGCTGAAGAAATTTCGCCCGGATGTTTTCAAGGCCGCCAAACGTTTCTTGGGCGCGCATGATTTTCTACTGGGCCGCCTGACCGGGGAATTTACGGTTGACCTGTCCGGCGGAACAGAAATGCAATTGCTGGATATTTCCAGCGGCCAATGGAGCAAAACGCTGTGCGCGCTGGTCGGTATCACCCCGGCGCAATTGTCCCACCTGATTCCCGCCGGACAGGTCATTGCGCCCATCACCGCCGAAGTCAGCCGCCTGACCGGCCTTTCGCCGGAAACTCTGGTGGTCAGCGGCGGGCATGACCAGACCTGCGCCGCGTTGGCAATGGGGTTGATCAATCCCGGTCAATTGATGCTGGCAACCGGCACGGCCTGGGTGATCACCGGCGTTGCCGCGTCGCCGGCGATAGAGGCAATTCCGGCGCAAATGGACCTCAACTTTCACATTGCGCCAAATCGCTGGACGGTTTCACAGCTATTAGGCGGCTTTGGCGCATCGGTAGAGTGGTGGTTACAGCAAAATCTGCAAGCCCTTGCGCCCCAAACAGCGCTCTCCCGCGCCGAATTATACGCTCAACTGGAGCGCCTGCTTGCCCAATCTCAACCCGGCAGCAATAAGCTCCTCTTTTTAGCGCCGGAAGGGGGCGCGCAGTTGTCGGACGGCAGACAGGCGGGCGGATTTATCGGCTTGCAATTGGCGCACACGCGAGCGGATATGAGTAGAGCCATTTTGGAAGGAATTGCCTTTGAAGTTCGCTGGGCGCTGGAAATGATGCGCCGCGCGGAACTTTCGGTGGAGCGGTTGTGGGTTGCAGGCGGAGCCACGCAGAGCCAGACCTGGACGCAAATTCTGGCGGATGTCTGCAACGTTCCCTTGCTGCTCACCCAATACGCCCACTGGCCCGCGCTGGGAGCCGCAATTCTGGCCGGCTTCGGCGTCGGCGTTTTTGATACGCTTGAAGCGGGCATCGCCCGTTTTCAAAGATCGCCGCGCCAGATTACGCCGGATGAAAGCCACAAACGCCTTTACGATGAGCAATTCCAGATTTACAAACGCCTCGCTAAAGTGATATAATCCGGCTAAAAATAATGAATAGTGAATAATGAAAAGTGAAAAGTGAATGATACAAGCGTCACGTTGCCATTTACCATTTACCATTCACCATTTACCATTCACCATTTACCATTTACCGTTTACACTTCATTTTGAATTTTACACTTTGAATTTTGCATTGCTTTCAAGGGGACGCTATGACCTTCGATTTAGTCGTCAAAAACGGCGCAATTGTTACTGCAGAGACAACTTACCAGGCCGACATCGGCGTGAAGGGCGAAACGATTGCCGCCATCGGGCAAAACCTGTCCGGCAAACGCGAAATTGACGCCGCCGGAAAACTGGTTACGCCCGGCGCCGTTGACATCCACGTTCACATGCAAATGTCTCTGGGCGGCGACATCATTTCAGCCGATGATTTTTTCACCGGCACGCGCGCCGCCGCATTTGGCGGAACCACGTCCATCGTTGATTTTGTGGAACCGCAGCCGGAGCAGTCAATGCTCGATGCGCTGGCGGCCCGTCGCGCCGAAGCGGATGATAAAGTGGTGATTGACTACGGCCTGCACATGACCATCGGGCCGGATGAAATCAAGAAGCTGGATCAAGTTCCGGCGGTAGTGGATGCGGGCTGCGCCAGTTTCAAACTGTACATGGCTTACGGCTTTCGGCTGAACGATGCGGAGATGATGCTGGCCTTTGAAGCCATCCGCAATGTGAGCGCGCTGCCCGTGCTGCACGCCGAAAACTGGGACGTGATCTGCGCCCTCATCGAGCAAAACCTGAAGGCCGGGCGCACCGCACCGCACTGGCATCCGCGCAGCCGCCCCGCCTTGATGGAAGGCGAATCCGCCGGGCGCGCTATTGATCTGGCGACGCTGGTGGGCGCGCCGCTGCACATCTTTCACGTTGGCTGCCAACCCGTGGTTGATCGCATTGCGCAGGCTCGCTTGCGTGGACTGCCCATCACCGGCGAAACCTGCCCGCAATACCTGATGCTGAACGACTCGGTTTATGACCGCCCCGGCGTAGAGGGCGCGCTGCCGGTCTGCGCCCCGCCCATCCGCCCCAAAAGCGAGCAGGAACACATTTGGGATGCTCTGGCCCAAGACAAATTGCAAATCGTCACCACCGATCACTGCCCCTTCACCCGCAGCCTGAAAGCGCGGGGCTTGCAAGAGAATTTCAGCAAAATCCCCGGCGGCGTCCCCTCCATCGAAGCGCGTTTTCCGCTGCTTTACACTTATGGCGCGCGCGCCGGTCACTTTTCGGCCAACAGGTGGGTAGAGATGAGCTGCACTGCGCCCGCCAAACTTTTGGGGCTAAGGCGCAAAGGCGTCATCGCCGTTGGCTACGATGCCGACCTGGTAGTCTTTGACCCCGACAAAACGCTCACCCTCTCTACCGAAACGCTGCACGAAAACGTAGACTGGACCCCCTACGAGGGCGTAGAAGTGACCGGCTGGCCCGCCGTCACCATCAGCCGGGGGGAAGTAATCGTAGAAAACGGGCAATTTCACGGCCAGGCGGGACGAGGAAAGTTTGTGAAGCGAAGTTAGAAGTTTACCAAATGACATAATATAGAACACGGATGACACGGATCGAACGGATTTACGCGGATTTTTCTTTGATTTTTATATTTTTATCAGTGCAAATCAGTATAATCCGTGCGATCCGTGTTCTATTCTTGATCCGTTATGTCAATTAGTAAATTTCTGTTTGTTCTACATTTCCCAAAGGAGGATATTTATGACCCAACGAATGGCGCTGTACATGCAAGACAAGCACCCCATCCGCTACGAAATTGAGATGGCTAAATACGCCGAAGAAAAAGGCTTTTCCGAAATCTGGCAAGCCGATACCCGCCTGGCCCGCGATGCAGTAGTGCTGATGAGCGCCTTGCTCACCGAAACCAAACGCCTGCGCATTGGCTCCGGCGTGCTGCCCATCTGGACGCGCAACCCTGCGGTCATCGCCGCCACGTGGAATACTATGTGGGAACTGGGCGGCACGGTAGACGGTCAAAGCCGGGTGATGCTGGGACTGGGCGCCTGGTGGGAACCCATTGCTTCGCGGGTAGGCGTAGAGCGCAAAAAACCGCTCAAAGCAATGCGCGAACACATCGAAGCCCTGCGTCAGCTCTTCACAATGAAAGAAGTCACCTGTCAGGGCGAATTTGTGAAGCTGGACAGGGTGAAACTGGACGTAGCCTTTGGCGATACCTCGCCCCGCGACATCCCGCTCTACATCGGCGCAACCGGCCCTAAAATGCTAAAAATGTCCGGCGAAATCTGCGACGGCGTGGTGCTGAATTACGTCGTTTCGGTGGACTACATTCGCAGCGCGGTGGAGTTGGTTCGGCAGGGCGCGGAAAAAGCGGGTAAATCGCTGGACGATGTAGACCGCCCCGAACTCCTGGTCTGCTGCCTGTCTGACGATGACCCGCAAGCCGCAATGATGGAAGGCAAAGCGCTGGTAGCCTACTATCTGGGCACAGAACCGCACATTATGAAAGCCAGCAAGGTTGACCCGGAACTGATTGAAAAAGTGCAAAAATTCGTCGGCTGGCCCGCCACCGAAGCCGATTATCGCCGCGCCGCCAAAATCATCCCCGATGATGTGGTTAGAAACCTGATGGCAGCAGGAAACAGTCAGCAATGCCGTGAAAAAGTGGCCGAATACATTGACGCCGGCGTAACCTGCCCCATCCTCTACCCGATGATGGATGACATCAAGCCGGTCATTGACGCCTTTGCCAATTGGAAGGCGGAAAGATGAGGGCAGAAGGATGAATGACGAACTACGAATGGTCAAACAAATGACCAATGACAAAAGACAAAGGACAAACAACAAATGAACACCAAATTATTCCAAAAAGATTTTATCTCCACCACAGACTGGAGCGTGGAAGACCTGAACACCATGCTGGACCTGGCCTTTCGCTTGAAGGGCGACTTTGCCACGGGCGTTACCCACGACCATATTTTACGGGCCAAAACGCTCTACATGCTCTTCTTTGAAGAAAGCACCCGCACCCGCAACTCCTTTGAAACCGGCATGACCCAACTGGGCGGTCACGCCGTTTACCTCACCCCCAAAGCCACCCAAATTGATCACGGCGAAAACGCCAAAGACACCGGCATTGTCCTCAGCAGCTACGGCCACGGCATAGCCGTTAGAGACTGCCGCACCGGTATTGGTCAAAAATATCTGTACGAAATGGCAAAACACGCCGACGCCCCCATCTTCAGTATGCAGGAAGATGTTGATCACCCCAACCAGGCAATGGCCGATCTGATGACCATGATGGAACTATTTGGCCGCAATCTGCGAGGCCGAAAGTTTGTGATTTCCTGGGCTTATGGGCCAAAGTACGTGCGCCCCCTGAGCGTGCCGCAATCGCTGGTGTGGTTGATGCCCCGTTTTGGGATGGACGTAACTCTGGCCTACCCCGAAGGTTATCACCTGATGCCGGAAGTGATGGAAAAAGCGCGTCAATTCGCCGATGAAGCCGATGTCGCCCTGACCGAAACTCACGATATGGACGCCGCCTTTGAAGACGCCGACTTCCTCTATCCCAAATCGTGGGGGCCGATTATGGTCACTGAAGAAGAAGCGGAAGTGGAAGCAATGGCCGCCAAGCACGCCGATTGGTGCGTTACGCCGGAAAAAATGGCGCTGGCTAAAAAGAGCGCCGTCTATATGCACTGCATGCCCGTTGACCGGGGTCACGAAGCAACCGATAAAGTGATTGACAGCCCGCAATCGGTGATTTATAAACAAGCCGAAAATCGCCTGCACATTCAAAAGGCGCTAATGGCCTTGACAATGGGCGGGCGAGCCTAAATCAATTTACGATTTTGGATTTACAATTTACGATTAAACTCACACTCAAAAACCAATCGTAAATCCAAAATCATCAATCGTAAATCAAAATGTCAAAAACCGCACTGGTTGATCTTTCAACCGCAAAAATTACCATCACCGAAACGTCGCCCGACCTGCTCAGGCAATTTCTGGGCGGGCGCGGGGTGGGCGCCAAGTTGTTATACGATAATGTTGGGCCGGAGGTGAAGCCGCTTTCGCCGGAGAATTATCTCATCTTCACCGCCGCGCCAATGGCCGGAACGCCCTGGCCTGCTTCGGCGCGATTGCACGTTACTTTCAAGTCGCCGGCCACCGGCGCTTACGGCTACGCCAACAGCGGCGGCTTCTTTGTGGCCGAACTTCGCCACGCCGGATACGACGCCCTGCTGATCACCGGCCAAGCCAGTGCGCCGGTTATCCTGCGCATTGTTGACCAGCGCATCAGCATCGAGGCCGCCGGTGACTTGTGGGGTAAACCCACCTCGCAAGTTCACGATGCCATCCTCGGCCCGGACCCCAAACCCGCTGCCGGGCGCGTGGCCTGCATTGGCCCGGCGGGAGAAAATCAAGTAACTATTGCCGCCATCATCAACGATCACAACCGCGCCGCCGCTCGCGCTGGAGCGGGGGCGGTGATGGGCAGCAAAAACCTCAAAGCCATCCACGTTAAAGCCACTGAACGCCCCAAAACGCCATCGAACTTTCGCAGCGCGGCCAGAGACACAAGCAAAAAACTCAACGCCGACCCCCGTCTGGACGGCCTGCGAAAATACGGAACCCTGATGCTGATGGATTCCAAAAATGCCGGCGGCGACCAACCGGCCAAAAATCACCAACTGGTGCAAGTTCCCTTCATCGAAAAGGTGAACGCAAAAGCATTTGACGGGTACTTGCTGCAACACAAAGGCTGTTACGCCTGCCCCATCAAATGCAGCCGCAAATCAGAAGTGGCGGACGGCGACTACGCCGTAAAGATCGGCGGGCCGGAATACGAAACAACCAACGCGCTGGGGCCAATGTGCTGGCTGGATGACCCGGAAGCCATCATCTACGCCAATCACCTGTGCAACGAATACGGCCTGGACACCATTTCTGCCGGCGTAACGATTGCCTTTGCGATGGAACTGCGCGAGAAAGGGCTGCTCGCCGACCCCGATCTCTCGCTGGAATGGGGAGACGCGGATACGGTGATCGGTCTGTTGAAAAAAATCGCCTGGCGGCAGGGCATCGGCGACACGCTGGCGCAGGGGACGCGCCGCGCCGCCGCCATCATTGGACAGGGCGCGGAACGCTACGCGATGCAGGTCAAAGGGCTGGAGCTGCCTCGACAGGAGCCGCGATTTGCCAAAGGCTTTGGCCTGGGACACGCTACCGGCAATCGCGGCGCAGACCATCTCTACGCCCTGCCCGCCATTGACCTGGCCGCCAACTGGGACGCCGCCCGGCGCATCTTTCCCGCCGAAATCGTCCCCGAATTGATGGACCCCGCCAACGAAAAATACAAACCCGATATGGTTGTCTACGGCGAACATTTTTGCGCCATCACCGACGCTTTGGGCATTTGCAAATTCAGCACGGTAGAAGAATACAGCCTCTTCCCCGAAGACCTGGCTCCCGGCGTGGCCGCGCTGCGAGACGAAGCCCTCACCGGCCAGGATTTGCTGACCATCGGCGAGCGCATTGTCAACCTGGAGCGGCTGTACAACGTCCGCGAAGGCTTATCCCGCGCCGACGACCAGCTTCCCCGCCGCTTCACCGAAGAACGCGCGCCTCTCTACGAATTTGAAACAGACCCGGATACCGGCGAAGTGAACCGCTCGGAAGAACCCATTCGCTATGGCCTGATCGAAGATTTTGACGCGATGCTAAACCGCTACTACGACCTGCGCGGCTGGTCGCGTGATGGCGTTCCTACAGAAGAAACGCTGCGACGATTAGGTCTGAAAGAATAAATGTACCTGCGGCAAGCTGTTAGCTTGTCCCAACCGAACACGCGAAGCGTAACAGTTTGTTAGCTACTCTTGGAGGAACAGTGATAGAAAAACTATTTGTTTATGGGACTCTAGGTCCGGGTCGTCCAAATGAGCATGTGCTTGATGCTATTGGAGGTTCATGGGAAACTGCTACTGTAACAGGGACCCTGCGCGAAGAAGGTTGGGGCGCAGAAATGGGTTATCCTGGCATCGATCTCGATGAACATGGCGGGGAAGTCGAAGGATTTCTTTTCACCTCGGAGAACCTATCAGGCCATTGGGCGAGTCTTGATGCGTTTGAAGGTGAGGCTTATTGTCGTGTGCTGGCACAGGTGAAACTCAAAGATGGATGCATAGTTGATGCCTACATCTACACGTTGCGGTCACCGTGAGGTATCCTATGTTGTACTACAGCGTCGCAGCTAACGTCGCAAAGTTGATAAGAGGTTTCCCAACGGTTACAGATACGTATCTGTAACCCACGCTTCGCGTATACCGACTTAGGTCGGCGGAATACCCATTACAGGGGCATCCCTGTAACGATCTGAAATAGAGGGGCCAAAGATGCAAAACAGATTACGTTGGGGAAGTATCATCATTATCGCTGTTGTTTCAGTGATTCTAGGGTTGTTTTTCGGAATTAGAGCAAAGTCCTTCCTTGATTTTATTCTCGCCATAAG
>DUEH01000177.1 GCA_011192195.1 Chloroflexota bacterium
GTCCCTATGCCCGATGAAATTCTTGAGCAAATTATGACCCTCAGCAGTAAGGAGCAACCCACTCAATGGAAATAAAATTTGAAGAAAAATTGGTCTACAAAAAACCAGAAGCTCTAAGCGACGGAGCTACCCACTACTGTCCCGGCTGTACGCACGGCCTCATTCACAAACTGATTGGCGAAGTGATTGACGAACTGGACATTCGAGAACGCACCATCTCAGTTTCGCCGGTGGGCTGCGCGGTATTTCTGTACAAATATTTTGAACTGGACGGCGCCGAAGCTGCGCACGGGCGCGCGCCGGCAATGGCTACCGGCCTTAAGCGCGTTCAGCCGGACAAACTTGTCTTCACCTATCAAGGCGACGGCGATATGGCCTCTATTGGCCTGTCTGAAATTATGTGGGCCGCCACACGCGGCGAAAATATCACCGTTTTTTTTGTCAATAACGCCATCTACGGTATGACCGGCGGACAAATGGCGCCTACCAGCCTGCCGGGACAAGTTACCGGCTCATCACCGCGCGGCAGAGATGTAGAAACCAGCGGGATGCCATTGCAAATGTCTGAGTTACTTGCTACGCTGCCCGGCGCTACCTACGTGGTTCGTCGTTCCGTTCACAGCATCCAGACCATCAAGCAGGCCAAAAAAGCCATTCGCACCGCCTTTAAAGTACAAATGGCCGACGCAGGCTTCTCAATGGTAGAGTTTTTATCGTCTTGTCCCACCAACTGGGGCATCTCGCCGCATCAATCGCTGGAATGGATCAAAGACAATATGGTCCCCTATTTCCCTCTGGGTGATTACAAAGTTGACCCGGTTGTCAAAAGCTTAAACTAGCAGTCGGCAGTCAGCTAAAAGCTGAAAGCTATAAAACACGGAGACAAACAATGCAAACAGAAATTATCTTTGCCGGTTTTGGCGGGCAGGGCGTACTCTTTTCCGGGATGCTCATGACTTACGCCGGAATGGATAGCGGCAAAAACGCCACCTGGCTCCCCAGCTACGGCCCGGAGATGCGCGGCGGCACAGCCCACGTAACCGTTATCATCAGCGACGAAGAAATCGGTTCGCCGCTGGTAGAAAATCCCGGCGCAGCGCTGGTTTTCAATATCCCTTCGATGAAAAAATATGAAGCAAAAATCAAATCGGGCGGCGTACTGGTTTATAATAGCTCTCTCATAAACCTGCCCCACAAACGAGACGACATCACTTACGTCCCCATTCCCGCCAGTAAACTGGCTGTGGAAATGGGTAATCCCAGAATAGCCAACGTTATAGCTCTGGGCGCGCTAACGCAGGCAATTGGCGCTTTGCCGCTAGAGGCAGTGCATCACGCTATCAAAAACCACCTGCCGCCCAAGAAACAGCCGCTGGTTCCCTTGAATCAAGAAGCCCTGAAACGCGGCGCGGCGCTGGTAGAAAACAATTCAAAATTCAAAGCGTAAAGTTCAAAATTTGGTAATGGTTAAGTTGCAAGTGACGATTGCGAAATCCAAAACTGTAGTTTTAGACTCCATCACTTACTTTTTTACCACTACCCAAAATTTTACACTTTATATTTTACATTTTGCACTTCAAAGGAGAGGTGATTTATGGAACTGTTTGACTATATGCAAGATTACGGACACGAACAAGTAACCTTTTGGTCTGACAAAGAAAGCGGCCTAAAAGCCATTATAGCCATTCACAGCACCGTTTTAGGCCCGGCGCTGGGTGGAACCAGAATCTGGGCCTACAAAACGGAAGAAGAAGCCCTGCTGGATGTTTTGCGCCTGTCAGAAGGGATGACCTACAAAGCCTCGGTGGCCGGACTGGATTTGGGCGGCGGCAAAGCGGTCATCATTGGCGACCCGGCCAAAATCAAGAGCGAAGCGCTTTTCCGTTCCTACGGGCGCTTCGTCAACTCCCTGGGCGGACACTACATCACTGCCGAAGACGTGGGAACCACCGTTGCCGATATGACCTACGTTCACAAAGAAACTTCCCACGTCACCGGTCTGGCTCGCTCTGAACACGGCAGCGGCGACCCCTCTCCCCTGACGGCCTTTGGCGTTTACCGGGGCATCAAAGCCGCTTGCAAAACCCAACTTGGCACAGATGACCTGCAAGGCGTCACCGTTGCCGTTCAGGGATTGGGCAAAGTTGGGCATTGTCTGGCGGAACGGCTGGCCGAAGACGGGGCCAAGATCATCGCCACCGACATCAACCCGCAAGCAGCGGCATCTCTGGTTGAAAAACACAATATCACAATGGTTGAGCCCGACGAAATTTACGATGTAAGTTGCGATGTCTTTGCCCCCTGCGCGATGGGCGGCGTAATCAACGACAACACCATTGATCGCCTGCGCTGCAAAATTGTTGCCGGAGCCGCCAACAATCAGTTGGCCGAAACCCATCACGGCGACGAACTTTACACGCGCAAAATCCTCTACGCGCCGGATTACGTCATCAACGCCGGCGGCTTGATCAACGTTGCCACAGAGTTGGGCGCTTATGACGCCGACGAAGCCTGGCGCAAAACCGCCGCCATCTACGACTCTATTCTGCGCATTATTGATTTAGCCAAAGATGAAGGCGTTGCCACCTACAAAGCGGCCCATCGCCTGGCTAAAGCCAGAATTGAAGTGGCTAAACAAGAGAAAGAAAAAAGCGGCAGCAATGGGCGTCAAGTATTAGAAGCTCTGAAAATTTAGAGAGTTTTGTTGCCCTATAAAAAAATTTTCCCGGAAGCTTGACCTTAGACTAAAACCGCCTGATAATTCGAACGATTTAGCCAAATCAGCTTCCTGGAAAATGGGAAGATGCAGTAAATAAAAAAGTGACATTTATCACTAAAAACTGCTGACAAATGTCACTTACCAAAAGCATTAACGCCGTCTATAATCTCTGTCGCACGATCGAAACAAATATAATCCTCCCCGCAAACTTAATACCTAAACCCTCTAAACCCTCTAAACCCTCCAGTATTTCCTCCAGCCCAGACCAACAATGTCTGGGCTTTTCCTCTTTTAAACCCCAACCAGTTGCAGCGGGTTTGGCACAAAAAGCAGCGCAAAAATAACAATCACCGCATAGCCCAGCGCCTTACGTTTTGCGCCCAGCGGAGCCAGTTCATTTAAGGGAGGCGGATGTCCCGTGCCAATGATGAGAAAAATCATCAACGCCCAAAAGAGCCATCCCTGCCAGAAAAAAAACCCCACCGCAACCATCGCGGCTACAACCACGTAGCCCATACGTTTGGCGTGTTTGCCAAAAAGCACGTAAGCCACGTGACCACCGTCTAACTGACCCACCGGAAAGAGGTTAAAAGCCGTCACCAACAGACCGGACCATCCGGCCCAGGCCAGCGGATGCAAAAAAACATCAACGCCATCGGCGGGTAAGACTTGATGAAAAACAATATACTTGCTTAACCAGTAGAAAATAGAATTTCCTTCCAGCATATAGCTTTCCCCAACCGGCAAAGGCTGCGTATGCGACATCATCAAACCGGCAAACAAAACCGGAACGGTCACTACCAGACCCGCCAGCGGCCCGGCTACGCCCACATCAAACAACTGCCGCTTATTGAGCGTGGGCGAACGCAGTTGAATGAATGCGCCAAAGGTTCCCCAAATGGTGGGAAAAGGAATAAAGTAGGGCAGCGTTACCGCTACTTTGTGATATTTGGCCGCAAAATAATGCCCAAATTCGTGAGCCAGCAAGATTGCCAGAAAGGAGAACGCAAAAGGCAAGCCCAGCGTAAAACTGAGGGGGTCATTCAATAAATCTGCGCCTTCGTTCAGCGCGCCCACCGCCAACACCGATACCAGCGTTGCCAGAAAAAGGACCAGGTTGATAAGGGGATTGCTTGGCTTGGGATCAATTAAGCCCGGCTGCGCTACCAGTTCAACTTCCTCTTCTTGGCCCCA
>DUEH01000178.1 GCA_011192195.1 Chloroflexota bacterium
AGTATTTCGCAGCACGCGCAACGGCTTCTGGCAAATCTACGCGATGAACAGCGACGGTTCAGACCAACATCTCGTTATCCCCGACGATGTTGGCGGCAATGATGAATGGGCTGTAGACCGAATGTCGATGACGGAAATAAAGGATGAAGAATGAGGGATGAAGGCGGAAGAATTCCCCTCGTTCCCAATCTTCAGATTGGGAACGAGGGGACTGAACGATTACGCGCCTACAAAAATTCCATAAAAACCTGATTGCCCACCAACCGCGCCTGGGACGTTAAACGTAAGCGTTGGTCCTTCTCAACAAGAAGCTTCAACGCTTTTAGCTTTTTTACTTGCGGGCCAAAAACCTCGGCCAGCGATTGCCCGAATCTGGCTTCAAATGCGGGCAAGGAAACGCCCTCTTGCGTTAGGCGCAGACCCAAAATGATGGTTTCAGCTATTTCCAGTTGACGGTCAATTTCTTCCCAATCGCCCAGCGAAGGGTGCGGGTGCGGCGTTTTGCCGTTGGCGGTAATTTTTTCAATGTAAGCGGAAACGGATTTTACATTCCACCAGCGTTGACCGGCGTAGCGCGTAGTGCGTGGCGCGTTGATTTTCTCCACGCCCCACGCGCTGCGCGTTGCGTTTTCGGGATAATTGTTTAGAGGGGACGATGAATCAATGGCGGTCAGCGGTCGGCGGTCGGCGGTCATAAAACTATGCGCCCCCGCCCCAACGCCAAGATAAGGCTGATTACGCCAGTAAGTGAGATTGTGTCGACATTCCCGCCCGGTTTTGCTCCAGTTTGAGATTTCATATTGCGCGTAGCCGGCGTCAGCGAGCAGATCATCGGCTAATTCATACATATCGGCGGCCAAATCAGCATCCGGCGCGGGAAGTTCATCGCGCGCTATCCGGGCGTGCAGGGCGGTTCCGTGTTCCAGCGTCAGGCTGTACAGCGAGATATGTTCTACTTTCAGAGCAATGGTTTGTTGCAGGGTGTTGCGCCACGTGTTCAGCCTTTGCTGCGGCAGACCGTAGATCAAATCCAGGTTTACATTCTCCGCCCCCGCCCGCCGGGCAGCAGCCAACGTGTCCCCAATCTCTTCCGCCGGGTGCAGCCGCCCCAGCAGCTTCAATTCCGTATTGTCAAAACTTTGCGCCCCAAAACTCAGGCGGTTCACGCCCAATGCCAGCAAATCTTGCAGATAAGCTTCGCTTACTGTGCCGGGGTTGGCTTCGCTGGTGATTTCGGCCTGCGGCAAGATGTTGAAGGCGGTGCGGCAAGCGCTTAAAATGCTCTTCAGTTGGGGAATGTTCAAAACCGTTGGCGTGCCTCCACCGATGAAGATGGTTTTTATCGCTGGGCGCTGCCAATAGCGCCCCATCGCCTGAATTTCTTCATTCAACGCCCGAACGTAATCGCTGTAGCGATCATCCAGATTGGCGTAGGTATTGAAATTGCAATAGGCGCATTTTACGCGGCAAAAAGGAATGTGAATGTAGAGGCTAAAGGCGAAAGGCGTAACTTGCGCGCTCACAGAAGTGTTCATTCCTGAAAGATACACTAATTCAACTTAATGGCAAAATATTTACTTAATTCTAACGCAGGGGTGATAAACTGGAGACATAACCGTTCGTAGTGAGCCTCGTAGCGATAGCGAAGTGGCATTTTGTAGTGGCGTTTTACGGCGGCACTCCACTACGTTGCGTACCTCACTACAAACGTACTATCCTCACAGGAGATAAAAATGTATTGGAATGACAACCCGCGAGCTTATAAAATTCCGCTTAGACGCAGAGAGGACAGGCTGCCTGCCTCTCCAGTGGGCGCTGAAATTACCCCTGTTAAGCCTAAGCTGACGCCCTCTCAATTTGAAGAAACCTCGTTACCGGAAGCGGAACGCGCTGCCCGCGACGAAATAAAAACGCCCGCCAGCGATGAAGTGAACTGGAAAACTGCGGCGCGGCAACTGCGCGCCGATATGGACAACTTTCGTCGCCGCCAGACCCGCCGCGCCGATGAGTCCATCGCCGCCGAGCGGGAACGCCTGTTGCGGCGCTTTTTGCCCCTTGCCGATGGCCTGGAACGCGCCTTGTATCACAGCGCTCAGGATGACGCTTCTTTGCAAGAGGGCGTAGAAGCGCTCAGTCGGCAGTTGATGAATTTACTAAAGGCAGAAGGCGTCACGCCCATCGAAGCGCTGGCCCAGCCTTTTGACCCGGAATTACACGAAGCCATTGCTACCGTCCCCGCCGACGCAGAAGCGGGTACAATAGTTGACCAAATTGAGTCTGGGTATAAACTAAAGGATAAATTACTGCGTCCGGCAAAAGTGGTTGTGGCGCAGTGACGAATTTGCGAATGACGAATTTGTGAATGACGAATGACGAATCTGGTTTATTATTCGCCAATTGCAAATTCGCCATTCCGGTTTAGGAGACAGAATATGGAATACAAAGACTATTATAAAATTTTAGGCGTGGATAAAAAAGCCACTGACAAAGAGATAAAATCAGCTTACAGAAAATTGGCCCGCAAATATCACCCCGATGTGAATAGCAGCCCGGGCGCCGAAGAACGTTTCAAGGGGATCAACGAAGCTAACGAGGTACTTAGCGACCCCGAAAAGCGTGATAAATACGACCGGCTTGGCTCGGATTGGAGACATTGGCAGCAAGCGGGCGTTGACCCTAACGATTTTTGGACTCAGTTTGCTACTGGGGGCGCAAGCGGACCACGTGGCGGTCGCGTGCAATACGGTAATATGGGCGACATGGGCGACATCTTTGGCGGCGGCGGTAGCGCCGGTGCGGATGTTTTTTCTGACTTTTTCAACGCCATCTTTGGCGGAATGGGCGGCGCGGCAGCGCAGCAAGCCGGAGGCGGCTTCAACCGCGCTTCGCAATCGCGGCGGGGCCAGGACCTGGAACACGCAGTGGAGATCAGCCTCACCGAAGCCTATCTGGGAACCGTTCGCGTAGTTAACAAAGACGGCCAACGTCTGAACGTAAAAATTCCTGCCGGCGTAAAAACCGGCTCAAAAGTGCGCGTGCGCGGTAAAGGCGGGGGCGGCGCAGGCGGCGGCCAGACCGGCGACCTGTTTCTGCGCATTAAAGTAGCGTCAGACCCGCGTTTTGATCGCAAAGGCGACGATCTGTACACCACCGTTCCCGTTGACCTGTATACCGCCGTTCTGGGCGGTGAAGTTAGTGTGCCTACGCTGACAGGCGACGCCAGGCTGAAAATCCCTGCCGGAACGCAAAACGGTCAAAAATTCAGGCTGCGCGGCAAAGGGATGCCCAGCCTGAAAAATAAGGGCCAGCACGGAGACCTTTACGCCCGCATAGAAGTTCCTTTGCCCGCCCAACTCACCTCGCAGCAGCGCAAACTTTTTGAAGAACTGCGTAAAACAAGCTAATAAAAAATGGTAAATGGTGAATGGTAAACTTGCCATTCACCATTTATCATTCGCCGTTTACCATTTACCATTTTTAAAATGACCAAAACACTGCTTCCTCGGCCAACTTCATCCTTCAGCCCTCTGCCTTCATCCTTCCAATTCACCCAATCCAAACTACAGGACTACCTCACCTGCCCTCATCGCTTTGAGTTGCGCTATCAACGTAAAATGAGTTGGCCCGCTGTAGAAACCGCTCCGGTTCAAGAAGCCGAACGCAGAATGCAACTGGGCAGCGATTTCCATCGTCTGGCGCACCAACACGCTCTGGGACTACCTGCGCGCGCCTTGAGCAACAGCGCCCGCCACAATTTGGAACTGGCGGCAATGTGGCAAAACTATCTGGAACATCGCCCCGCCGAACTCTCTTATCCCGGCGCGCAGCTTTTCCCCGAAACCACTCTGGCAACCACCGTCAGCGGCTATCGTTTGGCGGCAAAATATGA
>DUEH01000179.1 GCA_011192195.1 Chloroflexota bacterium
CCTGAACAACGTCACAGGCGCTGCGGAACTCATCAACACCCAGAGTCCGGGCAAGCAATGGTTGACCGGGCAAAAGTGGAAAATCCTCCTGCTCAACGAAATCAACCGCGCGCGGGACCTTGCGCCGGTTACGCCGCCGGTCACGCCCCCAATCACGCCCCCGGCAACAAACGCCACAATAGCCCTGCTGCAAGCGCAAAACGCGCAGCTATCTGCTCAATTGCAGCAAACGCAGGCCGCTTATCAGGCCGCCAACCGGCAAATCATCGTCTTGAAGCAGCGCGTTTCTCAACTGGAAGCTGAGTTGGCGCAGGCCAAAACAGGCGTTGGCAGCGATAGCGATGAAGTAGCCGACCTGAAACAACGCATAGCCGTTCTGGAATTTCAACTCAGTATTGCTCAAGAAACCGCTGCTGCCAGCGCCGGGTCAAGCTTGCCCTCCGGCGTTGCCCCGGCTGTCAGCGCGCCGCCCATCGAAAATCTGGTAGATAGTCTGCCCCATCACCCCGGCAAGCGCTACCCTGCGCGCTCAATTAGCGCCATCAAAACGCTTGTCGTTCACCATTCGGCGGTTCCAGCTTCCATCGGCGCTGAACGAATTGCCCAATTCGACGTCAACCAAAACGCCTGGCCGGGTATCGGCTTTCACTACTTCATCACTCAGGCGGGCGTCATCCAACAAACCAACAGGCTGGATACCATCTCTTACCACGCCGGCGGCGATAACCCTACCAGCGTGGGCATTGCCTTTGCCGGAAACTTTAACGCAGAAACGCCCAGCCAAGCCCAAATAGACGCCGGAGGGCATTTGATCGCCTGGCTGCTGGGCCATTTAAACCTCCCGTTGGGCGCAATGAAAGCGCACAAAGACCTGGCCGATACGCCCTGCCCCGGCGCGCAATGGAAAACGTGGAAAAACAATTTGCTTCAAACCACGCAAGGCTACCAATTGAGCGCAGACAGCGGCGTCGCTTCTCCTGCCGCCGGCAGCCAGACCATTTACCACTACCTGCTCTACAAAACCAGCAGCGATCGGGCCAGCGCCGACAAGTACATCAGAAAATTCCAGCCCACCGTTGGCGCCAGCGTTACAGACGCCATGCGCGCCCAATACGTGACCATTGCCGCCGGACCGCAGAGCATATCGCCGCAGATAGAAGCGCAACTCAAGGCTAAAGGCAGTCAAGTAGAGCGCGTGGCCGGAAACACTCCCCAGGCCGCCAAAGCGCTGCTGGACAATATGGCGCTGACCAATCGCCGCTTTCTCACGCTGACAGAAAAATAAGCCGATTTACGATTTACGATTTACGATTTTGGATTTTGGATTTACGATTATTCTGATTGACGAAATCCACTCCCTTCCCGTAGTCCAACCGTAAATCGTAAATCCAAAATCGTAAATCTCAATGACTTTACACGCCCGCCTTTCCCAATCTAACGCCGAAACAGACAGCCGCTATCAGGTTGCCCTGCCTCAATTCTTTGGGCCAATGGATTTGCTATTGGCGCTCATCGAGCAGGAAGAGCTGGAGATTACCAAAATTTCGCTGGCTCAGGTGACAGACCAATACCTTAAGTACATTGAAAGTTTGAAAGAGATCAATCCTGATACCCTGACCGAATTTCTGGTTGTAGCGGCCAAACTCATTTTGCTTAAATCGCAAATTTTGCTGCCCAAGCCCCCTCCCAGCGTCATCCTGGATGATGAAGAAGACTCCACTGACGATTTAATTCAGCAGCTAAAAGACTACAAACGTTTCAAAGAACTGGCGACTCAACTGGCCCAAATGCAAGCTGCCGGTAAACGTAGTTTCATTCGACTGGCGCCGCCACCCAAAATCGAAGCTAAATTGACCATCGGCGACGTGACCCTGAACGAGCTTTTGCAGGCCGCCAAAAAAGCGCTGGAAGTAAAACCGGAACCGCCGCACGTCAACTTGGTCGTTTCGCCGGAAACAGTGACCATCGGCAAAAAAATCAATCTCATCCGGCAAAAATTAGAGGGCGAAAAAACCCTCAGCTTTGGCGATCTACTGAATCAAGGACATTCGCGGGTTGAGATCATTGTCACGCTGCTGGCTGTGCTGGAACTGATCAAACGCAAAATTGTAAGCGTTGAACAAAGCGAAAGTTTTGGAGAAATCACTATTGCCAAACTTGAAAACGCCGCCCTGTCTGAAACGGATTGGGAAGCCCTGACGCAAATGAAAGACCTGTAGCAAGTTACGAATTACGAACTACGAGTTACGAATTTGGTAATCATTCACTCCCCCTCGTTCCTACGCAGAGCGTGGGAACGAGGGGGAAGTTTCGGGTTTTACGTTGCAAATGACCAATGATAAATAACAAACTACTTGACCGCATTTTAGCCAAAGTGCAAAAACCGGCCCGCTACATTGGCGGGGAATACAATAGCGTAGTCAAAGATTGGGCGAAAATAAAAAGCAAAATCGCTCTGGCCTTTCCTGATATCTACGATCTGGGAATGAGCAACTTGGGAATGACAATCCTCTACGATACCGTCAATCGGCGCGATGATATGCTGGCCGAGCGCGTTTACGTTCCCTGGACGGATATGGAAACAGAGATGCGCGCCGCAAACCTGCCCCTCTACTCGCTGGAAACGCGACACAGGCTGCTGGATTTCGACTTGATTGGCATTAGCCTGCCCTACGAACAACTTTTTAGCAACGTGTTGACCCTGCTTGATTTGGCCGGAATGCCCCTGCGCAGTCAGGAACGCAACGCCCGCTACCCCTTGGTGATGGCCGGCGGCAACGCCGTTTTCAACCCGGAACCCATGGGCGATTTCATTGACTTTTTTGTCATTGGCGAAGGAGAAGATGTAATTCTGGAAGTTCTGCTGGCCTTTGATGAAGTTCGCCGCGCCGACCGCGACACCCAATTGCGGCGAATGGCGCAAATTCCCGGCGTCTACGTGCCCCGATTCTACGCGCCCGGCTACTCGGCGGAAGACGGCGCGCTGATGAAGATAACGCCGCTGGTAGAAGAAGCCCAGCCGCACATCCTCAAACGCATTGCGCCGCTAATGCCGCCCCCGCCCACCAAATTCATCCTCCCCTACACCAACACCATCTTCAATCGCGCCTCGGTAGAAATTCAGCGCGGCTGCACGCGCGGCTGCCGCTTCTGCCACGCCGGAATGGTCTTCAGGCCGGTGCGCGAGCGTCCATTGACGGAACTTCTGGAAACCATTGACACCATCATCCGCGACACCGGACACGAAGAATTGGGACTCCTCTCCCTGAGCAGCAGCGATTACAGCCAGATTGGCCCGCTGCTGGAAGCCATTGTTGAAACATACAACCCGCAGCAACTCAGCATTTCGCTGCCCAGTTTGCGCCTGGAAAGCTTCAACCCTGATTTGGTAGACAAACTGGCGGGGCGGCGCAAAACCAGTTTCACCTTTGCACCCGAAGCCGCCACCGACCGCTTGCGCCGCGTAATCAACAAACCCATCAGCGACAAAGCTTTGCTGGACGCGGTAGAAGAGGTGTATCGACGCGGCTGGCGGCAGGTCAAACTCTACTTTATGATCGGCCAACCCACCGAAAGGGATGAAGACGTGCTGGCAATTGTCAGACTGGCCCAAAAAGTACTGCAAATTGGCCGTCAACATCACGGCGGCAAAGCCAAAGTTCGCATTAGCGTGTCCACCTTTGTGCCTAAACCGCACACCCCCTTTCAATGGGCATCGTTGTGGGATGTGCAGGAAATCAAGCGCAAACAGGCGCTTATGCTGGATGAACTAAAAAAGAACCGAAGCATTATCTTCAACAGGAATAACCCGGAAGAAAGCCTGCTGGAAGCCGTCCTTTCGCGCGGCGACCGCCGATTAGGCGCGGTTATCCAAAACGCCTGGGAAAAAGGCGCAAAATTCGATGCCTGGGACAATCATTTTCGCCCCCAGGTGTGGTGGGACGCCTTTGCGGAACAAGGGCTTGACCCCGCCTGGTACGCCCGGCGCCCCCGCCTGGCCGACGAGGTTTTCCCCTGGGATCACATTAGCGCGGGCGTAGAAAAACGCTGGCTGTTAATGGACTGGCAGGCCGCGCAAGAAGGCGAAACCAGGATTGATTGCCGGGAACATTGCTACAACTGCGGCATTCTCACTTCGATGCGCGGTCTACGCGCCAACACGCCTCCCGCCGCCTGGAAGTGTCCGCCGGTCAGAAGGCGGAAGGATGAAGAAGGCAGGGAGACAAGGAGACAGGGAGGCAGAGGGGAAGAGAGCAAGTGACAAATGACCAATGACAAAGGACAAGTGACAAAATACCGCTATCGCTTGACATTTAGCAAAGGATACCGGGTGAAATACGTGGCGCATCTGGATGGAGTAAAAGTCTGGACGCGCGCGTTTCGGCGGGCGGGGATTCCGCTGGCTTACACCGGCGGTTTCAACCCGCAGGCCAGAATTCAGGTAGCTGCCAGCCTGCCACTCGGCTCGATGGGGGAGGCGGAGGTGATGGATATTTATCTGTCTCAAGAAATGAAGCCGAAGGACATCCTGAAGCGCGTCGGCAGCGCCTTGCCAGAAGACTTTGAGCTGTTGAACGTAGAAAGCGTTGACCTGAAAGCTCCCGCGCTGCAAGCCAAACTGCGTCAGGCAGACTACAAAGTGATTGTAGCAAGTGAACTTTCGCCGGAAGAGCTACAACAACGGATTGACGCATTGCTGAAAGCGGAAACAATCATTCAAAGCCGTATTAGACGCCGCAAAGAAGAAAGCTTTGATATGCGCCCCCTGCTGCGCAGCCTGAACCTGGAAACGCTAAACAAGGGCGAAGCCACGCTCACTATGCGCCTTTCGGCGGGACAACAGGGGAATTTGCGGCCCGATGCGGTATTAAAAGCGCTTGGAGTGGATGAAGGATGGCAGCAGATAGCGCGTACTAAACTCATCTTTAGCATTTGACAGTTCCGCACTCTACGCATATAATCACGTTTTGTGGCTTTGGCCGCAAAGCATGTCTGTACGCCTGACAACAAATAATAAACAACAGGTGTATTTACTCTATTTAGCGTTCATTCTTTTTTGAGCCACAAGATGTTGTGGCTCAAAATTTTCCAGTTTGGATATTCAACAAATCAAAGAGGTTATGATGTACGCAATTGTCTCTAGTGGTGGAAAACAATTCAAAGTATCTAAAGGTGATGTTCTGGACGTAGCGTTATTGCCAGCCGAAGCAGGGTCTCAGATAGAACTTGAACAGGTCTTGATGATCGGCGGAGAGCAGGGCGTTACGGTTGGCAAGCCGCTGGTTGAAGGGGCTAAAGTCACGGCCACCGTGCAAAATCACGGACGCGGCAAAAAAATCATCGTCTACAAACACAAAAAGAACTACAAACGCAAACAAGGCCATCGTCAAGACTACACCCGTCTGCAAATTGACGATATTCTGGTTTAGCAGGGAGGTTAATTATGGCGCATAAAAAAGGTGGCGGTTCCAGCAGTAATGTGCATGACAGTCCAGGTCAAAGACTTGGCGTAAAAAAATTTGGCGGTGAACAAGTAAGGGCGGGCAATATCATTGTTCGGCAACGTGGCACTAAATTCTACCCCGGCAATAACGTAGGAATGGGCAAAGATCACACCCTCTTTTCTATGATTGATGGGTACGTAAGATTTGAACACGTCACCCGCCAAAAAAAACAAATTAGCGTTTATGACACCTTAGAAAGCTGATAGTCAAGATTGAAAGGTTAGAAGACTGATGAAAGCAAAGATCCACCCAAAATACTACCCGGAAGCGCGCGCTATTTGCTCTTGCGGCAACATCTGGACAACCGGTTCGACCATGCCGGAAATTCGCACCGATGTTTGTTCCGTCTGCCACCCTTTTTACACCGGAGAACAACGCATTGTTGATACCGCCGGACAAGTAGAACGCTTTATGAATCGCTTAAAACGCTACGGCAGTCATCAGGAAGAAAAAGCGCAACGCACCGCCAGGTTACAAGCAAAAGAGCAACAATCCTTCCTGAAGCAGCAGCTCATTGCCCTTGACCTGCCAGACCGCGTCTTCACCATCTTGTCCGATGCTGATTACATCACGGTTGGCGATATTGTTAATCAGCTAGAAGCTGATGAAAAAGTTCTTCTGGACTTGAGCGGCTTTGGCCCCAAATCTTTGGAACAGGTGAAAGAAAAAGTAGAACTGGCTCAAAGCGCTGTGGCAGTTGCCCGGTAAATCTTGTCTCAAGATTAGAATGGTCAGCATATTTATTGTATAATAAGGGTAGATAATTAAAATTATCTACCCTTATTTCTTTGGAGAACGTTATTATGTATCACCGCTACGACGGCGGCTGGATAGAGGTAGTTTGCGGCAGTATGTTCAGCGGCAAAACAGAAGAGCTTATCAGACGCTTGCGACGCGCTGAATACGCCAAACAAAAAGTGCAGGTTTTCAAACCGGCTATTGACAATCGCTACAACCTCACAAAGGTCAGCTCGCATACCGGCCTGCACATTCAGGCGCAAGTGGTAAAATCCGTACAGGAAATCAGAACCCTGATTGAAGACGATACAGCAGTGATTGGCATTGACGAAGTTCAATTTTTAGGCTGGGAAGTCATTGAATTATGCGACCAATTAGCTAACAACAGCAAGCGCGTCGTTCTGGCCGGGCTGGATATGGATTTTAGAGGAGAACCATTTGGCCCGATGCCCGTTTTAATGGCTCAGGCCGAAGCGGTAGACAAACTGCAAGCCATCTGTATGGCCTGCGGCTCACCTGCCAGCCGCACCCAGCGACTGGTCAACGGCGAACCGGCCCCTTATGACGCGCCGGTCATCCTTGTTGGCGCCGATGAAGTCTACGAAGCGCGCTGCCGAAAGTGTCACCAGGTGCCGGGACTGCCGGTAGGATAAAACAATGAAAAGTGAAGAGTGAAAAAAATTACTCACTACCGTATACCCTCTGGATTTGACAGCAGTTTCAGCTCCCGGGACCGCCGACCATTGACCGTTGACCGCCGAAATTCATCAAAATCGCGTTTTTACGGCAGTCAGCGGTCTGCCGTCGGCGGTCATATCGGGTGCAAATGGACTTCTGAGGGAAGCAATTCTGTCAAATTTAAAGGGTATACGGTAGTGAAGAAAATTATTCATTCTTCACTATTCACTATTCATTGAGCCAAGGAGGCGTTATGGCATCATCCATTGATTTAGAATATACCAAAGCCTTTTTGCTGAAACTGCTCAACACGCCCAGCCCCACCGGCAACACCGATGCCGCTATTGCCTTGCTGGAAGCAGAATTTCTTGACTTGGGCTTGCAAGGCAAACGCACAACAAAAGGGGCGCTTCTAGTTACTCTCCCCGGCAAAAAATCCAATGCCGGCAGAGCTGTAACCGCGCACGTGGATACATTGGGCGGAATGGTGAAAGAAATCAAAGAAAATGGTCGCCTGCTTATCAGCAATCTGGGCGGTTACTATCCCGGCAGCATCAGCGGCGTGTATTGCGCAGTAGAAACATCAACAGGGAAAAAAATCAGCGGCACGGCGCTATTGACCAAACAATCCGTTCACATTCACAGCATCAATGATGTCCACGATTCGGCGCAAAAGCTGAATACCCTGGAGGTCAGGCTAGACGCGCGCACCCGGTCTAAAGCTGAAACAGAAGCTCTGGGCGTTCAAACAGGTGATTTTATCAGTTGGGATCCACGCGCTGAAATCACCGGCACCGGCTTCATCAAATCGCGTCATTTAGATGACAAAGCCAGCGTCGCGGCGATGTTGGCCGCGGCCCGCGCAATGACGCAGAATAAAATAACGCCCGCCCACACCACCACTTTCTATTTCAGCACGTATGAAGAAGTGGGACACGGCGGCGCGGCGGGGATACCCGCCGATGTGGAAGAAATACTGGCAATTGATATGGGCGTTGTTGGCGAAGGCCAGGCGGGCGACGAGTTCAGCGTGAGCATCTGCGCCAAAGATGGCGGCGGCCCTTATGATCTTAAAATGCGTCGCCGGCTGGTTGCGTTGGCAAAAACAGCAAAAATTCCTTATAAAGTTGATGTTTATGTCAACTACAGCTCGGATGGAACAGCCGCCTGGCGAGCGGGACACCCTGCCCGCGTGGCGCTAATTGGCCCCGGCGTAGACAGTTCTCACGCTTATGAGCGCACGCATCAAGAGGCTATTCTCAACACCGCCCACTTGCTGCTTGAATATTTGCAGGCAGAATAAAAAAATCCTCGTTCCCAAACAGAGTTTGGGAACGAGGATTTCTCACTTTCTCACTTTCTCACTTTCTCACTTTCTCACTTTCTCACTTTTCGCCCTGCCCCGGACGCGCCTCCAGCGTCAACTCAACTTCCATCGGCTCTCCGTCTCGAATAATATTCAGCGTAATGATGTCTCCCACCTTGCCCCGACGACTCAAGAAAGAGATCAGGTCGTCAAAAGTTCTCACTTCTTCATCTTCCACGCTCACAATCACATCACCGCCAACCTGAACAATTCCGCCTTCCGGCAGCGCCAATTCCTGATTGCCACCGCGCAACTTCGCCTTGCTGGCCGGGCTGCCGGGCAGTACGCTGATTACCAACGCGCCATGTGTATCTTCCAAGTCCATTATCTCAGCAATTTCCGGGGTGATGCTGTTTCCGCTAATGCCAACCCAGGGATGGGCAAAATGACCGCTGTCAATCAGTGAAGGCGTAACCTTTTGCGCCAAATTTGAGGGAATGGCAAAGCCAACGCCCAGGAAACTACGTTCGCCCATCCCCACCTGACGCGGCACAATGGCGCTGATAACGCCAATCACTTCGCCGTCTGAATTGAGCAACGGGCCGCCGGAGTTACCGGGATTCACAGCCGCATCGGTTTGAATGATCTCTGGAATACGAAAGCGGTTGAGAGCGGGCAAACTGCGTCCCAGAGCGCTGATAATCCCGCTTGTCAACGTGCCTTCCAGTCCAAAGGGATTACCAATAGCAATGGCTCGCTGCCCAACTTTAACCAATTCAGAATTTCCCCACGTAACCGGCAACAAACTCTCCGGCGGGGCGTCTACTTTGAGGATAGCCAAATCGCTGTCCGGGTCTACGCCAATAATTTCGGCCTCCAGGCGCGCGCCATCGTAAAAAGTGACTAACACGCTGACCGCATCCTCTACCACGTGATTATTGGTAACAATATAGCCTTCTTTGCTGATAACAAAACCGGAACCTTGGCCCTGCGGACTGAAAAAGGGACTAAATTGTTCTGACGGCGGCGTGGGAAGCGCGTCCGGCTTTTGATTCTCGTCCCCCGAAACCGGCGGATGCTCAAAGCCTTCGCCGCCCAGCGTGACCAAAATATTCACCACCGAAGGATTGACTCGCTCATATAAATTTTCCAGCAATAATTCTTCGGCATCGGCTTGAGCAAGCAGTTGCTCGGAAATAGGCGTAGCAATTGCCCGAAGTGTAGGCAAAGCAGAGGACGTAGCTTTGGCCAGCGCTCGAGTATCGGATTGCTCACCTGCCCCCTGATTGGTATGCACATTGGCATCCGGTTCCGCAAGTAGACTGGAACTTTTTGCCATTAGTGCGTCCATGCCGCCCAGCCTGCTGAACAAACTGGCTCCCGTAACGCCGCAGCCCAGAATAACTATCAAAAAAATAATTACCGGTATTAGAAACAATTTTGATTTTGTCACGTAAGTTCCCCTCTAAATAAATTTGCGATTTTGGATTTGCGATTTACTACCATATACCCCTTGGATTTGACAGCAGTTTCAGCTCCCAAGACCGCCGAAATGTATCAAAATCACGCTTTTACGGCGGTCATCGGTCAGCCGTCGGCGGTCTGTTGTCGGACAATGTGCGACTTTTTGGAAACTGTGTCAATTATAAAACGCCTATCGGCGGCTGCCGCTGAGGCGTAAAACCCAGTAGAGCAACTGAACAATAGCCGCCAGGGCAGCAACCACGTAAGTCCAGGCAGCGGCATTAAGCACCGCCGAAACGCCCTGTAATTCTTGTTTGTCTACAATATTGTACTGGTACAGCAATTTTTTGGCGCGCGCGCTGGCGTCCAGTTCCACCGGCAACGTAACCACTGAAAAAACAGCCACCAAACCGTAGCCAATTACGCCTGTCCAGGCGATGGCGTAACCAAGCTGCGTCAAGCGAAAAACCGCCTGCAAGAAAAAGCCGCCGATGATGATCATTGGCGCCAGATTGCTGCCAAATTGCACCGCCGGAACCATAGCGCTGCGCAATTTAAGCGGCGCGTATCCGGCGGCGTGTTGAAGCGCGTGGCCGGCCTCGTGCGCGGCAACGCCTACGGCGGCAACGGTGGGATGGCGCGCCACATCTTGTGAAAGGCGCAAAACGCGCGCCCTGGGGTCGTAATGATCACCGAGTCCCTTGCCGCCCACTTCCTCAATGCGCACATCGTACAGGCCATTGGTATCTAGAATTTCGCGCGCCGCCTGCGCGCCGGTCAAGCCGCGCATAGTGCGCACTTTGGCGTACTTGCTGAATTTTGATTTTACTGCGGCTTGCGCCACAAATCCCAAGATCATTGTTGGGATCATAAACAATAAAAATAACGGATCAAAAAAAACCATCTATCGCCCTCCGAATCTATTGTGTTTACCTGCGATCAACTCGCTTTTTAATACGAACCGGCGCAAGCTCTGTTGCAAATTTTCGTCTGGTCATAATCAGCATTGCGCTCAGGGCAATTGATAAAATTATAGCAGTTGGTATCATTGAAATTCCTTTCTCTCACAATCTGTTAGCGTGATGTGGGTATTGTACCAGATTGACCCGAAACGCAAAACCAAAAACCCGGCAAATGTTGCCTGAAAGTATAGCGCCTAAAGATTAGAATCACGTTAGCGCTGTAGCAATATTATTCTGTCCTTCTACATTCCCTGTTTTTGGCTAAGCCCTGTTTATCAAGTAAAATGAGAGTAACCTTATATTAGCTGGTTTTATGCAAAATGAAACTCCCCATTGTTTTCAATGACCG
>DUEH01000018.1 GCA_011192195.1 Chloroflexota bacterium
CCCGGCGACCTCGTTCTCGACCCCACCTGCGGCAGCGGCACCACCGCCTACGTGGCGGAGCAGTGGGGGCGGCGCTGGATTACCATTGACACCTCCCGCGTGGCGCTGGCTCTGGCGCGGTCTCGCATTATGGGCGCTCGTTATCCCTACTACCTCTTGAAAGACAGCCGCGAAGGACAGCAAAAAGAAGCGGAAATTACCCGCAGCCTGCCCTCGGATGATGCAACCTGCGGCAATATCCGGCGGGGCTTTGTCTACGAGCGCGTACCGCACATCACCCTCAAAGCCATCGCCAACAACGCCGAAATTGACGTGATTTGGGAGACCTTTCAGGAAAAGCTGGAACCGCTGCGCGAAGAACTCAATCAAGCTGTGGGCGAAAATTGGCAGGAATGGGAAATCCCCCGCGAAACGGCAGAAGATTGGTCGGCGGAGGCAAAGCGATTGCACGGGGAATGGTGGAAACAGCGCATCGCCCGCCAAAAAGAGATAGACGCCTCCATTGCCGCCAAAGCGGATTACGAATATCTCTACGACAAACCCTGGCAGGACAAAAAGACCGTCCGCGTGGCGGGTCCCTTCACCGTGGAAAGCCTCTCGCCGCATCGCGTCCTGGGCGTGGATGAAGATGACGAATTGATTGACCTGGTGGCGGAAGGCAGAGCCGGTTACGGGAAAGGGCAAAGTTTTGCGCAGATGATTCTGGAAAATCTAAAAATCGCCGGGGTGCAGCAGGCGCGCAAAGCGGATAAAATCAACTTCTCGTCCCTCGTCCCCTGGCCCGGTCATTATATCTGCGCCGAAGGGCGATATGAGGAGAAAAGAGGGAACACGAAGATACGCGGAGAAAAGCGGGCGGGCGTCTTCATCGGGCCCGAATTTGGCACGGTATCCCGTCCTGATTTGGTGGCGGCAGCCCGCGAGGCGGCGGAGTCCGGCTTTGATGTGCTGGTGGCTTGCGCCTTCAATTACGATGCCCGCTCGACTCAGTTTGACAGTTTGGGGCGCGTTCCCATCCTCAAAGCGCGTATCAACGCCGATTTGCATATGGCGGACGACCTGAAGAATACCGGCAAAGGCAATCTTTTTGTCATCTTCGGCGAACCGGATATTGATATTCTGCCCGCCGCAAACGGACAACTCAAGGTCAAGGTCAACGGCGTAGACGTTTTTGACCCCAGCACCGGTGAGGTGCGCAGCGACGACGCGGAGGGCATTGCCGTTTGGTTTGTGGACACCGATTACAACGAAGAGAGCTTCTTTGTGCGGCAGGCCTACTTTTTGGGGGCAAACGATCCTTACAAAGCGCTCAAAACCACCCTCAAAGCGGAAATCAACCGCGAAGCCTGGGATTCGCTGCGCAGCGATACCTCCCGCCCCTTTGATAAACCCGCATCGGGGCGTATCGCCGTCAAAGTGATCAACCACCTGGGCGATGAAGTGATGAAGGTTTTTCGGATACGCTGAGAGAAAAAGAGATTATACGGAGATACACAGAGAAGGCGCGGAGAGGCCTGGAGAAAAAATATTAACATAAAAAACTCCGTGAATCTCCGTGCCTTCTCCGTGTATCTTCGTGTAACTTTAATCCTGGATAAGCCAATGGAATTTAGAATAGCAGACACCTTTGTAGATAGCCTGACCAACCTGAACAACCGGGAGCAAAAAGCGGTCAAAACCACCGTCTTTGACCTGCAACTCAATCTTGCCGGTTCGGGATTGAGTTTCCACAAACTGGAGCGGGCAAAAGACCCCAACTTTGCCTCCGCGCGGGTCAACCGCGATATTCGCTTGATTGTGCATCGCAGCCGGGGAAGTATGCTGGTCTGCTACGTAGACCACCACGATGCGGCGTATCAGTGGGCGCAGCGTCGCAAACTGGAAACCCATCCCAAAACCGGAGCGGCGCAACTGCTTGAAATCCGCGAAACCGTCAAAAAGATTGTCATCCCTGATTATGTAATCGAAAAAAGAGCCAAACCGCCCCTGTTTACCGGCGTTTCGGATGATGACCTGCTGAGTTACGGCGTGCCGCCAGAATGGTTAGCCGACGCCCGCGCCGCCAACGAGGACAACCTTCTGGATTTGGCGGAGCATCTTCCCGACGAGGCTGCCGAAGCTTTACTGGAACTGGCAATCGGCGGAACGCCCGCAACGCCCGCCGTCGTCGCCCCGGCAGCCGACCCCTTCGAGCATCCCGACGCCCTGCGCCGCTTCCGCACCATGAGCGATGTAGACGAATTAGCCCGCGCCCTGGAATATCCCTGGGAAAAGTGGACCATCTTCCTCCACCCGAAGCAGCGCCGAATAGTAGAGCGAGATTACAAGGGCCCGGCGCGGGTCTCCGGTTCCGCCGGCACCGGGAAAACCGTCGTCGCGTTGCATCGCGCCGTCTATCTGGCAAAAAACAACCCGGATACCAGAGTATTGCTGGCAACCTTTTCCGAAACCCTGGCAAACGCCCTGAAGACAAAATTGAGACGGCTGCTCCACCATCAGCCGCGGCTTGGCGAACAGATAGAAGTGTACGCTATGAATACGTAACCATTCACCCCCCTCCAACCTCCCCCCGAAATCAGGGGGAGGCTTTTAAACTTCCCCCCGTTGCGGGGGGAGAGCCTGCCCCGCTTTACCGGGCATTGAGGGGGGTAGGGGTGAACGGTTACCGCTAAAGGTTTTTGGGATTAGAATTTTCTCTCGTTCCCAAACTCTGTTTGGGAACGAGAGAATCACGCGCCACAGGTAGGGAGAAATTAGCCAAGCGCGTAATCTAATGCGGCTTCGGCGTGGATGAGGGTGGTATTAAAGAGGGGGAGTCCAGCGTCGCTTTCGCTGACCAGCAGGGGGATTTCGGTGCAGCCCAAAATAACGCCTTCCGCGCCTTGCTGCGTCAGCTTGTTGATGATCTCCACGTACCCGGCGCGAGACTCATCGCGGATGTTTCCGGCAACCAGTTCATCGTAAATCACCTGATTCACATACTCCCTGTCATTGGCATTGGGAACCAGTACAGTGATCCCCTTCTTTGCCAGCGCGTTGTGATAAAGCGGCTTTTCCATTGTAAACTTTGTCCCCAACAAGCCGACGGTTTTCAAGCCTTTCTCTAAAATTGCATCCCCAACCACATCCAATAGACTGAGCATTGGCGTCTTGACGCTGGTTTGCACTTCGTTAAAAACCAGGTGCATGGTGTTGGTGGCAATGATGATGAAATCGGCGCCGGCGGCTTCCAGCCTTTGGGCGGCCTCGCCTAATCCTTGGGCCACCAAATCCCACCTCTCCGCGCCGGGCCAATCCACATAAGGCTGAAAACTAACGCTGTAGATGATAATTTCCGGATAGCCGTAATCGCCAAAACGCTCGGTGTAGCGGCGGGTGATGAATTGGTAGTATTCGGCGGTAGATTCCGGACTCATTCCGCCCAGAATACCTATTTTTTTATGATTTGTCATCTGTCATCCGTCCTTTGTCATTCGCAATTCGCCATTCGTCATTCGCCATTCGATTCGGGCCAAGTTCATCCAGATAATTCGGCCTGAAGGCCCATTCTTTATCGCAAGCCTGACAGCGCAGGCAGTTGGCGGGCGGGCAGGCGCTTGTCCATTTGTTGTTTAACGCGCGTTTCAAATCCCGGCTAAAATAGGATTTGGCAACGCCGGTGTTCACTACATCCCAGGGCAGGGGCGCGCTTAAATCCCGCTCCTGCAAAAATTCATCTTGCGTCAGATCTTCGGCGTCCAGAGCGCGAAACCACTCTTTCAGGCTGATTTTTTTCATTTGCGCCATAACTTTGCCCAGCCGATGGTCGCCGCGCGCCAAAACGCCTTCCACCGCTGCCCAGGCAGGGCTGTCGGAGCGAAGCGCTACGCCCTCTGGCTGGAGGCGTTTTTGCAGGTACTTCACCCGCCTTTCGACCACTTCCGCCGGAGTCATTGCCGCCCATTGAAAGGCGGTGTGCGCTTTTGGCACGTAAGGCGTGGCGCTGATAGCCATTTTACGCGGAAAAAGCTTGCGCGCCCGCAGCGACAGATCAGCAATGGCTTCTACATCTTCATCCGTTTCGGTGGGCTGGCCGACCATAAAATACATCTTCAATTGCGGAAAGTTATATTTGGCTGCCAGTTCTACCGCCGCTAAAATCTGTTCGTCAGACTGCGGCTTGTTGATCACCTGCCGCATCCGCAGCGACCCGGCTTCCGGGGCAATGGTCAAGGTTTGATTGCCCGATTCGGCCAGCCCGCGCACCAAAGGCTCTGAGATGGGGTCAACCCGCATCGAGGAGGCGCTAAGGCGCGCGCCCATTTTTCGCAATTCAATGGCAATCTGATCAATCCAGGAATGATCGCTAACGGCGGCGGCAACCAGGCCAATGCGCTGCCGGTGTTGCAGCGCGTGACGGGCAATCGCCAATACGGAATCCAGATGGATTTCTCGCATAGGCCGGTAGGTGTAACCGGCCATACAAAAACGACACCCGCGTCCGCAGCCGCGCGCAATTTCAATCAGCGTGCGGTCGCCAAATTCTGTGTTGGGGGTGTAAATCTGAGTGGTCGTGGGGAAGTTAGCCAGGTCTTTGATCCACACCCTGCTTACGGGGCCGTTTTTTTGCGCGGGAACGTACATTCCAGGAACCTGCGCCAGCCGCCGGCGCGCCTCTGAGCGGGGCAGGTTGACCGCGTCCCACAGCGCGTCAATCAGCGGCGGAACAATAACCTCCCCTTCACCAATGGCAAAAGCGTCAAAGATGTCGGCCAGCGGTTCCGGGTTGGTGTAAACCGCCGGCCCGCCGGCGATGAGCAACGGCCAGCTTTCGTCTCGCTCGGCGGCCAAAACAGGGATACCCGCCTGTTTGAGCATCTGTACGGCGTTGAAGTAGTCCAGTTCATAAGAGATGGTGAAGGCCAGCGCCGGAAATTCGGCCAGCGGGCGCTGCGATTCCAGAGACAGAAAGGCTTCTCCCCGGCGGGGGATGCGATCAAAGCCGTAGAAGGCTCGCTCGCAGACCACGTCTGCTTCGTCATTGAAAAGGCGATACAGGGTGTGTAGCGCCAGACTGCTCATTGCCACGCGGTAGGTGTTGGCGTAGACCAGCGCAATGGGCAATTTGCCGCCCCAGTCTTTATAAACTGCGCCTTCTTCCTGAGCCAGTATTTTTTTTATGCGGTTAATATTTTTGTAGTTTCTTTTCATTGCAGGTATAATTTTTATCAAAAATCCTGTAAAAATTATACGCTTGGAAAATGAGGAGTCAAAAGTGGGAACGCGTATATTGTGGCTGACCATCATTTTGATTCTATCCGCCCTGATTAGCCTGCTCCCGGCCAGAAATACCTCTCGCCTCACCATTCCAGAGACGCTGGTTTATGAGTAATTCTCTACCCTGTGAAACTTTTTGCCTGTCACATCGTATAAACAAGCGCAACAGTAAGAGAGTTCCAAGAAAATAATCATCCCAACATTGTAGCGCGTAGTGCGTAAAAAAAACGGATTACGTACTGCGTGGGCGTTAAAGTTTTGGGAAAATTTCACCTGTCCGGACAAACAGGTACCGGGAAATTTTGGAACTCCCTTACAGACACAAACCGAGGCCAACTAATGAACAACATAAATGGAAAGAACGGCATTATCCAGATAAAAGAAGTCATTAAACGCTTCCCGGTGGGAGATAGGGAGATCACTATCCTGAAGGGAATCAATCTAAACGTAAAGAATGGGGAATTTGTGTCCATTGTCGGGCCATCGGGGAATGGGAAATCAACGCTGCTCAATATGATCACCGGCATTGATCGCCCCAGCGATGGTGATGTCATTGTCACCGGGCGCGAAGTTCACCAGATGAGCGAAAACAAGCTGGCCGCCTGGCGCGGCGAACACGTGGGCATCATCTTCCAGTTCTTCCAGATGCTTCCCGCCTTGAGCCTGTTGCAAAACATCATCCTGCCGATGGACTTTGCCAGAAAATATTCGCGCAAAGAGCGACGAGAGCGGGCTATGCACCTGCTGGAAATCGTTGACCTGGCCGATCAGGCTCATAAATTGCCCGGTATGGTCTCCGGCGGCCAACAGCAGCGAGCCGCCATTGCCCGCGCCCTGGCCAATGACCCGCCCCTGCTGGTAGCCGACGAGCCGACCGGCAATCTGGACTCTGCCTCGGCGGAGCGCGTTTTTGATCTGTTTAGCAAACTGGTTGAGGAAGGCAAAACCTTACTGATGGTCACGCACGACAAAGAACTGGCCCGGCGCGTCCCCCGCATCGTCGAGATCACCGACGGCAAGATTGCGCGGGACGAGTATAGGGGTGACAATTAGGATTTACGATTTTCTATGCGCAGGTTATGTCAGCGGCAAGGGGAATGTACAGTTGAGGGGGATAGCGTTTAACAATTTGTTCATCCATTAAACCACTCCTTAAAACGTTCGCAGTAGCGGTAATCAGGCGGCAATAGGAGCAAGTTTGAACACACGCGCAAAGCGGGATGCTGTTTTAATATCTCTGTTGCGAAGCGCCTCCCGCACATCATCCAGTTTCCGGGCGTCATTAAGCGACAAATAAGGAGACCATTCATCATCAGTGTAAATCAAATCAACATCAACTTCTGCTGCATATTTTCCTACGTGAATGAGTTTTGAAAAATGTTTTCTTGTCATCGTTTTCGCCTCATAAAATCATCCGACCATTTATTAGGATCCGGTCTATATGCCGTAACCAACACGGCCGGGGAGGTTGCTTGTCTTGGAATGCCCCACACTACGTGGATCGGTTTTCCTTGCCGATCTCGTTGAAAGACAAGGACGCAAGGGCCTTTTGGATATTCAGGATAATTTTCGAGCATAATGGCGTCCGAGATACTTGCCACCACATCTTTTACGAAAATATCATCTGCGGCTAACTCATCATATCCGTGAGCTGATATTCTTACTTCTCCGCGTTCGATTAGCTCCAGAATACGTTGAAATGTTTGACTCATAATCAAATTCTACCCGGAATGAACGTTTGTGTCAACCGGGAAGAAATTACAATTACCGAGGAACGTAAACTCAATGGGTACATTGAAACACAAAATCTGGCGCGACTTATGGAAAAACAAGGGGCGAACCTTGCAAATCGTTCTGATCATTGCGATGGGCGCGGCGTCGCTGGGAATGATCATCAGCGTTAGAAGTTTGATGATCCCCGCTATGCAGGACGGTTGGCAAGCCATCAATCCGGCCATGATGAACTTTGGCGTTTTCCCCGGCCTTGACGAGGATGATCTGATTGCCATAAGTAAAATTGACGGCGTGACGGAGGTTGACGGTCTGCTCAACGCTGGCATCGAGTGGCGTACAAGCCCGGAAGATGAATGGACGCCCGGTCAGCTAATGGCCCGCAGCGACTATAACAACCAGAAGTTGAACAGACTGGAACTGGGCGAGGGAAACTGGCCTCACAACCGGATTTTCGCCGTTGAAACGGGCCACGAGAGCCATTTTAATGTGCTTGATAGAAAACTGAGCATCCGGGTGAACGAGCGCGAACACGAGGTTCAACTGGACGGCATTGTTTACAATCAACTGAGCAATCCGGTGAGTTTTGGCGGCAATATGCAGCTTTACACCACCCGCGACCGCTTCGATGAGCTGACCGGCGCCAGAGACTTCACCCAACTGATGGTCAACGCAGCCAAATACGATGAAGAAGCCGTAACCGCCCTGGCCGATAAAATTCAGGAACGGCTGGAAAAGCAGGGCAAAACGGTCTATTTTGTCTTTCCCGGCCGCGTCACCGACCCTAATAAACACTTCTTTCAAGACAGTATGGATGGCCTCTTCTTCCTGATGGGCGCAATGGGATTGCTGGCCCTGGTTTTGGGCTTGCTGCTGGTTTACAACACCATCAACGCCATCATTTCCCAACAAGTGGAACAAATTGGGATTATGAAGGCCATAGGCGCCACAACCGGCAGGATACTCCTCTTTTACTTGAGCAACACCCTCATCTACGGTCTGCTGGCGCTGGCGCTGGCTTTGCCAATGGGGGTATTTGGGGGTTGGGCCATCACCAGTTGGCTGGTGCGCAGTTTCAACGCCGAGCCTGGCAGTTTCACTATGTCGCCGCTGGCGGTGGGGGTTATGGTTCTCATTTCTTTGCTGGCCCCGCTGCTGGCCTCGCTCATCCCCATCTTCTCCGGGGCGCGTATCACCGTGCGCGAGGCTATCAGCACCTACGGTCTCAGCACCGGCGGTAGCCTGCTAGACCGACTGCTCTCAAAAACAAAACGCATTTCCCGGATGATCCTGCTCACTATCAGCAATACCTTTCGCAACAAATGGCGGGTGGCGCTGCTGCAAATCACCCTGGTTTTCAGCGGGCTGATCTTTATGATGGTGGTCAGTATGAGAGATTCGGTGGTTTATACCTTCGATGATATTTTATTCTCGATACTCAACTACGACATCAACTACATCTTCGAAGACGCCGAACGCATCAACCACATCGAAGCGTTGACTCTGGCTCACCCGGAAGTGAAGGCGGTGGAAATGTGGGACTTCAGCGGCGGAACCTTGCGCCCCCAGAGTCAAGCGGCCACCAACGACGACGAAAGCGCCACCTGCTTCGGCGTCCCTTTGCCCACCGAGTTGTACGGCCAGCAGATGCGCGCCGGACGCTGGCTAGACCCATCCGACACTTACGCCGTTGTCCTCAACCAAAAATTGGCCAAAGATGCGGGCGTTACTGTGGGCGATTGGGTGGTCTTCAAACAAAATAACGACCGGGAATCGACCTGGCAAGTGGTTGGTTTGCTGGCCGACCCCCTCATCACCAACTCGGTTCACGCGCCCAGAAAAACGCTGCTAAAGGAAACCAGAAACGCGGGCAAGGCTTACACTGTCTGGATCCAAACCGAATCCAGCCGCGACAACGTCGAAATTGCCAAAGATTTACGCAACTATTACGAGCAAAATCAGGTTAAACTCAGCCCTCAGCGCGGCGTCTTTGGCATGGCCGATACCTCCACCGAAACGGGACAGGCCATCATCAACCAATTCAACTTCATTGTCGTCTTGCTGGGTATTATGGCCGTCATCATCGGCGCGGTAGGGAGCATTGCCCTCAGCGGCGCGCTCTCCCTGAGCGTGCTGGAGCGTCGCCGCGAGATTGGGGTGATGCGGGCCATCGGCGCGTCATCGTGGGATATTTCCCGTCTCTTCATCGGCGAGGGGCTGCTTTTGGGCTGGCTGAGTTGGGCGCTGGCCCTGCCCTTCATCGCGCCCGCCGGGAAATTGCTGCTCAAGGCCATAGGCTCGGCTTTTGATCTGGATTTGGTTTACAATTACACTCTCACAGGCGCTATTCTCTGGTTCGTCATCATCACCATCTTGTCCATTTTAGCCAGTTTCCTGCCCGCCAGAGGCGCAACCCGCGTCAGCGTGCGGGAAAGTTTGGCGTATCAGTAAATCCCTGTCCCAAACCCGTATCGAAAATGTCAGCCTGTTGTCCGGTTAATTAAGGGGGACGTGTTATTTTTAGGACACGAAATAACGTTCGTAGTGAGGTACGCAATGTAATGGAGTACCGTTTTTCCGCCAATTCACTACATTGCGTGGCTAACTACGAACGCCTGGTGACCGGGTTGGATAATCACTGAAAAACAGGGACTTGACAAAGAGAAAAAAAGAGGCTAAAATATTTTTAGCCTGGACTAAAAATATTTTTCAGGAACAAAAAAAGCGAGACGGCAATGTTCAACTGGCTCAAACGAAAAAAATCATCAACTAACGCCTCAAACGGACGCTACAAAAACGGCGCTAAACACCTCATCGAGCTGCGCAACGTATCAAAGATATACGAGACTGCGGCGGGCAATTTTACCGCCCTCAAAGACGTTGACATACAGGTTGACCCCGGCGAATTCGTGGCCGTCATCGGCAAATCTGGCAGCGGGAAATCAACTCTGGTCAATATGATTACCGGCATTGACCGCCCCACATCGGGGCAGGTGCTGGTAGGCGGCGCGGCGGTACAGACCTTGAGCGAAGGACAAATTGCCGTTTGGCGAGGCAAACAAATCGGCGTGGTTTTCCAGTTCTTCCAACTGATGCCCACCCTGACCCTGCTGGAAAATATTATGCTGCCGATGGACTTTTGCAATATGTACGCCCTGCGAGAGCGCAAAGAACGGGCAATGGACTTGCTGGCTCAAGTGGAGTTGACCCCGCACGCCCACAAGTTGCCTTCCGCCATTTCCGGCGGCGAACAGCAGCGCGTAGCCATTGCCCGCGCCCTGGCCAACGATCCCCCCATCATTGCCGCAGACGAACCAACCGGCAACCTTGACACAGCAACCGCCGATACGATCTTCAAACTCTTTGAACGTCTGGTGGAAAACGGCAAAACCATCCTGATGGTCACGCACGATATGGACCTGGTAGATCGGGCCGGACGAACGATCAAATTGGTAGACGGACGGGTTGTTGATGGAGCGGGTGTGCAGGTGAGCGGGTGAGCGGGTGGGCAGGTGGGAAAGTGGGCAGGTGAGCAGGTGAGCAGGTGAGCAGAGCCTGTCCTGAGCATAGCCGAAGGATGAACGGGTAAAACCTGCGGCGCAGAAAAACGGTTCTGTACCATAGCCAAACGGTTCTGTACCATAGCCAAACGGTTCTGTACCCTTTACGGCTCAACGCTTACGCGTTGAGCCCTCCTTAAATTAGCATCCTGAGTAGCCCTGAGCCTTTTCCAGGGCGTATCGAAGGGTGCGGCTCAAACGACGAAATCTGGGCCAACCCGCACCCTTCGATACGCTATCGCTACTCAGGATGCTACCGTAGGAGGGTGAACGATTACCTCAACGCGGACGCGATGAGTAAGAGGATGCTGAAAACATCCTCAAGGAAAAAGTGTCATGCTAAAACCACGCTGGAAAAAAGTAATCAGAGATATGTGGTTGAACCGAAGCCGAACCGTTTTGGTGGTGCTTTCTATTGCGGTGGGAATTTTTGCGGTGGGCGTCATTGGTACAACGCAAATTGTTTTGTCTGAGCAGTTAAATGAATCCTACCAGGCCATTAACCCCACCGCCGCTATGATGGTTGGTATGGGCGGCGACTTCGACGACGATGTTTTGAAAGCGGTTGAAAAGATGCCGGAAGTTGAAGCCGCTGAGGGGCGACGCAACACTTACATCCGCGTAAAAAAAGACGAAGATGAATGGATCATCTTTCAATTCAACGCCATCAAGGATTTCGATGATATTCAAGTTGATAAATTTCGCTCCGACAGCGGCAAATGGCCCCCCGAAGAACAGGAAATACTGATCGAACGCTCGGCGATGCGGCTGATAAACGCCGAGGTGGGCGATATTATCACTGTCAAAGACCTCAGGGGCAAAGAGCGTCAGGTTCGTCTGGTTGGAACCGCTCAGGACGTGTACGCCTTGATGTACACTTTTCAGAATTTTGGCTACGCCTACGTCAACTTCGATACTATGGAATGGCTGGGCGTACCCCGCAACTACAATGACCTGCGCTTCACCGTTGCCGAAGGGAAGACAGACCGGGACCACATCAAAAATGTCTCCTGGGATGTGCAAGACAAACTGGAGAAAGCCGGGCTAATGGTTTTTACGGTCATCCCGGTACCGGGCCAGCACCCGCTGAATATGGTCATTCAACCCCTGCTGGCCCTGCTGGCCGTCTTTGGCTTTTTGGCGTTGCTCCTGAGCGCTTTTCTGGTCGTCAACACCATCTCTGCCTTGCTGGCTCAACAGCAGAAGCAAATTGGAATTATGAAGGCGGTGGGCGCCAAAAACCGGCAAATTGTGGGCTTGTATTTTGTCACCGTTCTCATCTTCGGAATCATATCGCTGGTAATTGCGCTGCCCTTAGGGGCGCTGGGCGCCAAACTCTTTGCCCAAACAATGGCAACCGCGCTCAATTTAGACCTGCCCGCGTTTTACGTCCCGCCGATTGTGCTGATTACCCAGACTGCCGTCGCCCTCATCATCCCTTTAGCGGCGGCGGCTTACCCCATCTTTCAGGGGGCGCGGATCACCGTCAGAGAGGCCGTTAGCGACTACGGTTTGGGGCAAGGACAATTTGGCTCATCCTGGTTTGACCGCGTTCTGCTCACCATCCGGGTCGAAATTCTCAAACGCCCCACCATCATCTCTATCCGCAACACCTTTAGGCGCAAAGGGCGCTTGATATTAACGATGATCACCTTGATTTTGGGCGGCGCCATCTTCATTTCGGTCTTCAGCATTCAGGCTTCTTTGCAAAGCACTCTGGACTCTATGCTGGACTATTATCGCTACGATGTGATGCTTCAATTCCAGCGCCCCTATCGCCTAACGTACCTTGATCGAGAGCTAACTAAAGTGGATGGCGTTGAATCATTCGAAGGCTGGAACTTTGCCAACGTCAGGCGCGCTCGCCCCGACGGAACTGAAAGCGACGGCATCATCCTCTACGCCCCCCCGGCCCGAACTGAACTGGTACACCCCACCCTGCTGGAGGGACGCTGGCTGACCCCGGAAGATGAAAACGCGGTAGTCATCAATTCGATGGTACTGAGCAATGAATCTGACCTGAAAGTTGGCAGCGAAGTCACCCTGAAGATACAGGGCCAGGAGAGTACCTGGAAAATAGTGGGCATCGCTATGGGCGGGCAAATTATGCCGACGATGTTTGTCAATTATGAACACCTGTCCCAAAATTTAGGCCAGGTAGACAAAGCAATGTACGCCTTCATAAAAACCGGGCGCCATACGCCGGAAGAACGTAAAGAGACTTTGACCAGAATAGAAGAGCATCTGGAAAGCATTGGCGCTCAAATTGGCGCAGGCATCACCGTAGATGAGGATATAGCCGGGATCAAAATAATGTTCGACATTCTGTTTGGGATGATGCTGACGATGGCTATTCTGCTGGCCTTTGTTGGCGGGCTGGGCTTGATGGGCACTATGAGCATCAACGTGCTGGAACGGACCCGCGAGATGGGCGTAATGCGGGCCATCGGCGCCAGCACCGGCAGCATCTTGCAAATTGTAGAGGTTGAAGGTATTCTGATTGGCGTATTAAGCTGGACCATTTCCATCCTCGTCGCCCTGCCCATCAGCAAAGCAATGAGTAACCTTATCGGCCAACAAATGCTCAGCGCCGACCTGAATTACACCTTTTCCACTGCCGGCGCGTTGATCTGGCTGGCCGTGGTCATCATCTTGTCGGGCTTTTCCAGTTTCCTGCCCGCCTGGCGCGCCGCTCGCATTACGGTAAGAGAAGTGCTGGCTTATGAATGAAAAATGCAAAATGAAAAGTGCAAATGTAGCAATCGTTGTTCATTTTTAATTTTTAATTTTTAATTTTGGTAGTGGTAGAAAAGTAAGTTATGGAGCAACAAAGTTTAACTTTGTTACTCCGGATTCATCACTTACAACTTAACCACTACCTGAATTTTTAATTTTCCATCAGGAGGAACAAATGAAACGCACATCTATTTTACTCACTCTGGTCATCGTATTGATCGCTGCCTTGTTGCTTGGCTGTAACGCGGCGGACGACGCTGAAAAAAACGCGGAAGATGCAACGCCCCTTCCGCCGGTAATACAGGCCAACGACACCGTTTCGGCGGAAGCCTTTCTGGTTCCGCCAAAAGAGGCTAATCTGGCCTTTGAAGGAGGCGGCCCGGTTGTAGAACTGGCGGTTAAAGAGGGCGACGCCGTGAAAATGGGGCAAGTTCTGGCCCATTTGAGCGACGCCGACGCCAAAGCCGCCGTTGCTTCCGCCGAAGCGGCTCTGGCCCAGGCTCAGGCTTCGCTGGCGCAGGCCAAAGCCGGCCCCACCGCCGAACAAATTGGTATGGCAGAAGCCGCCGTCACCCGCGCCCAGGCTAATCTGGCCCAGGTTGTTGCCGGGGCGCCAGACGCCACCGACGAGCAAATCGCCGTAGCTCAGGCCAGAGTAAACACGCTCAAAGCGCAGTTGGCCCAGGTTAAGGCCGGAACGCGCCCTGAAACCATAGCGGCATCGCTGGCTTCCGTAAAACAGGCGGAAAACGCCCTGAAACTGGCTCAAAGCGACTACGATAAAATCGCTTACGCCGCCGACTCAGACCTGGCCCAGCCCATTGCTCTGGCGCTGGAAAACGCCACCTTGAATTACGAAGCGGCTCTGGCCAGCCATCAAGTTCTCCTCGATGGGGCCACCCCCGCAGAAATTGCCGTTGTGCAGGCTCAAGTGGCCGAAGGCGAAGCCGCGCTGGCCCAAACAAAGGCTCCCGCCATTGCTGTCACCGCCGAGCAAATTGCCGTGGCCCAGGCCGGCGTGCTGGAAGCCGAGGCCGCGCTGGCCCAGGCCAAAGCCGGCCCCACCGCCGAACAAATTGCCGTGGCCGAAGCCGGCGTGCAGCAGGCAGAAGCCGCCTTGCAACAAACCCGTTTGGCCCTGGATAAATTAGCCCTGAGCGCCCCCTTCGACGGCGAGGCTGTCAGCGTCAACATCGAAGTGGGCGAGATTGCCGCGCCGGGCGTACCCGTCGTCAATCTGGCTGACCTTTCCACCTGGCAGCTCGAAACCGACGACCTGACCGAACTGGATGTGGTCAAAGTGACCGCAGGCCAGTCCGTTGACGTCAAGTTCGACGCCCTGCCCGGTGAAACCTTTAAAGCTACGGTCAAACAGATCAAACCTCGCTCTCAAACCAAAGCAGGCGACGTAACCTACACCGTGGTTATCGAGTTAGATGATGCCAGCGACTCGCGCCTGCGCTGGGGAATGACGGCCTTTGTGGAAATTGAAACGGAATAGCGAATGGGCGAATGGGCGAATGGGCGAATAACGAATAGTTTCTCGCCATTCGCAAATTCGCAAATTCGCCATTCGCCATTCGCCATTCGCCATTCGCCATTCGCCATTCGTCATTCGCCATTCGCCATTCGCCATTCGCCATTCGCCATTCGCAAATTCGCTATTCTCTTGGAGGAATTATGCTAAAAAAACTCACACTCTACCTGCTACCCTTACTAATTTTGTTCACCCTCGCTGCTGCGCCATCCGCTAATGGCAGCGATTTGGATACAACGCTGGCGCGATCAACGGTGAAAGGCTACTTGACCAGCCTGAAACTCAATCCGGATACGCGAAGCGGATTGATCGCCTTCTACTTGAGCGACGAAGCCGCCGGCAGCGATGCAGCGCAATCCCTGCAAAACCGCCAACCGGCGGATTACGTCATTGTGGATGAAGGCTGGCTGGACGATGGCCGCTACCAGGTCAGCGCCGCCCTTGCAGGCGAAGGCAAGCTGTTGCTTGCCGAAGCGCAAAAAATCGGAACGCGCTGGAAAATCACCGGTCTGGGCTGGGGCGATGCCGTCTCTTCTTTTGAACAAACGCCTGTAGTCAGCGGTCAGCGGTCAGCCATCGGCGGTCAGCCATCGGCGGTCGCTACGGCCAAAGTATTGAATCTGGACGTGAATATTCGCAGCGGGCCCGGCCTGGCCTATCCCGTCCAATCCATCCTGCGCGAGGGAGAGACGGTTGATATTAGCGGCCTCAGCGGACTGGGAACCTGGTATCAAGTCGCCCGCGATGGTGAAGTCATCGGCTGGATTACGGCTTCATCCAGGTATGTGAGCAAATCGCCTGCGGCAGCGGATGTGCCCGTAGTGATGGCTTCATCCACCCCCTCTGGCGGCGGCGGCAAGATGGTCTTGCAAAGCAAATCGGGCGGCGATTTCTACCTGGTCAACGCCGATTTTTCCCCTTTCAGCGACGGCTCAAAAGTGCGTTACCTGACAAACGGCATTGATCCCGCCCTCTCCCCCGATGGCTCAAAAGTAGCCTTCACTCGCTGGGAGGATGGCGGCGCTGTCTGGCTCTACGATCTGGCTTCGGACGCGGAGTGGCCGATTCTGGGCGAAAGCAAGCAGGCCAAATCGCCAGCCTGGTCGCCGGATGGGAGCCAATTGGTATTCAACTATCAAAATGGCGGGCGGGCGAATATCGAATACCACTGTTATAAAATGCGCTCGGATTTCACCTATCCTGATTTACCTCATCGCGCCTACGACATAAAAGTTAAGGATGACGGCAGGCTTTGTTTTAAGCTGCCGCCCGACCCCTTCTGGCGCTTGCGTCAGGTAGATGTGGCTACGGGCGATTACGCAGAGCTGTCTTCTGACCTCTACTCCTTTGCGCCCACCTGGGACCCGGCCAATGACTGGCGCGTGGTTTTTGTGGCCGGAAGCCAGGGCTTGCAACAGTTGGACGTGAACCGCAATGAACACTTCCCCTTTGGCGCGGCAGACCTGCGCGACCGCGGCTCGGTCTTCTCGCCCGATGGCAGTCAGGTGGCAGTTAGCTACAAACAGCACCAGCATTGGGAAATCTACACCGTTGACGCCCAAACCGGCGACCACGTCCGCCTGACCCCGGTTAAAGCGCTGGACGAACCCTTCAACAGCGCGGCCCCGGCCTGGTCTCCCAACGGCCAAAAGATCGCCTTTGTCAGCGACAGGGGCGGGGAATGGGAGTTCTGGGTAATGAACTTCGACGGTTCCAGCCCGCGCCTCCTGCTGCCACCCGACATCGCCGCTCAAATTCCGGTGGAATACAACGGCGTTGATGAGCGTTTGATCAGTTGGGGCAAGTAAAACCACGACGCTGGAATCCTTGAGTGGGTACGTAATTATGGGAGTCACGTCCCGCTCCATGAATTGTTATACTGCTGGTGTACACCCGGATTCCCTTCAATATCAACACTTTCCAAATTTTAACAAAAAGAGCATAATACAAATATGTCTGACAAAAATTACCTGAATATTTTTATCGAACCAATCCTGAAAAGTAAAGATTATCGCCCAAAATTTGGAGATAGCAGCAAGAAGGAGGGTGTTACGCTTGCCGAATTCTATGAGCTTTATGGTTCAGACCCATTTTATTCATGGATTGGACTGGATACTGATTTGATGTATGCTGCACATCGAGCGGCAGGAGGGATGACTTCCCTTTATCGTCAAATTGGTATTGGCTGTGAAAGCCTTTTTCGCCAAATCATCATTGACCTCACTCAATATTCTAAACCTGAGTTTGCTGTATGGTCATACAAGACGAAAACTCAATCGGGCAGGACAAAAACGCTTAAGTTGGATGCACGTTTAGAATTGGGGGCGATACAAAACCGGCAAGTTTCTGATAGAATTACTGACTGGATGAATGACTATTGTCAACAGATTGATGCCGAAGTTCCAACCAACGGCGTAGTTTTTGAAGTAAGACAGGGTTACAAAAGTAAAGATAGTAAACGGCAAAACGCAGACATTGACAATGCAGCGGTTGCCTGGTCAAAAGGTTATCTGCCAATATTTGCAATTTTTTCCTCGCAAATAGATGCCGATATTGTGCTTCGTTATCGGAATAACAGAAGCGGAATTCTGATTGGCAGCGCCGCATCTGACCCAACAGTTTCGCTGTACGCCTTTTGTGAACAGGTTATTGGGTATGATTTGGCTGGATTTTTTGGGCGCAACAGTTCACAAATCCAGAAACACGTTCACGAAATCATTCAAACCCTTCTGAGTGCAGAGTGATAAAAACTAAGCAACGAGCTGATTATACATTTAAATACAACAGAAATTTTGGGCGTCATGGTTGGCTACGGCTGACCCCTGCTTATTCTGTAAAATTGGTCAATGAGATTGTTCAACAAACAAAACTTGAACATCAGGATGAAGTATTTATTCTTGACCCATTTTCGGGCACAGCTACAACTGGATTAGTAGCAGCGCAAGCAGGCTTTTCAGCGCATTTGTATGACATAAATCCATTCTTAATATGGTTAGGTAATGCTAAATGCGCAGAATACTCTCCATATAGTATTGAGTGTATTGAGCAAGCTATCTCGGCGATTATGGAAACCTATAAACAATATTTGGATGATGAGAACTGGACGCCTAATATTTATAACATTGAAAGATGGTGGTCAACACAGACGTTAAGAATTCTATCAGCAATTCGACGAGCTATCGTTGAAGAATTAGGCGAGCCTCTTGAAAATGACATTAATGGATTAGTCTGGATTGGGTTTTGTCGTCTCATTATTGATATTTCAGCAGCAGCTTTTAATCACGTTTCTATGTCTTTTCATGATGAGACAACCATCTATGCGTCGCAAACCATTGAGCTATTGTTCTCTGAAATCTTAAATAGTATCATTGCGAGCGCTTCACATCCAATTGAAGGTTTTGCGCGGGTGTATGAAGGGGACTCACGCGCTATCCAATCCAATGGTGTTCGTTATACGCACGTAATTACCTCACCACCATATCCAAATCGAATAAGTTACATTCGTGAACTACGCCCATATATGTATTGGACAAAATTTCTCAGTGAAGCGCGTGAAGCAGGAGAGCTTGATTGGGAAGCAATAGGTGGCACTTGGGGGATAGCGACAAGTCGTTTGAAAGAGTGGAAACCTAAACATCATAATTTGCCGGACGAGTTGTATACAGTTTGTGATTCTATCAAAACTTCTGACAATAAAAACGCTTTCCTGATGAGCCGTTATGTCTATAAATATTTCCACGATATGTATCAGCACCTTGATGCACTTCGTGAAACTTTAGCAACAGGTGCAAAACTCCGATATATTGTTGGAAATTCTACGTTTTATAATATTCGCGTTGATACGGAACGGTTATTATCTCTTACTCTACAGAAACTTGAGTATCACGATATAACCCATCAGATTGTCAGAAAGCGCAATAGCAAAAAAGAGTTATTTGAATTTTGTGTCTTTGCAACGTGGCAATAAGTCATAAGGACGGCACAACTCAAGCGTCTATCTCATATCCAACGTTTGAAAAACCACGCTCTCCCCCTTCTTTTGACATAAACCGCGCTTGCATTTGACTCGCAGTATCCCCAATTCTATGCTACAATTGAAGTAACTACTCAGCCACAAGCGGAAACAGGTGCAACGCACTTCACGAAACGGTTTTCAAGTGCAAATTTTGACTGTATTGGACAGTTATTTGCCAGAAAAAGCAATTTGTTAAGTGCGTCGCACCTGAGCCTTAGTAGTTACAAAAAATCTAACCACGAATAGCGCTAATTTACACGAATATAAAAATTAAAAATTAGTGAAAATTCGTGTTATTTGTGGTTAAAAATGTCTTTCCCATTAAACGACCCCAGCGCCTCTCCTTGACGTTTATGACATTATTCAAGCCAAGAATGTTGACACATTATTTGATTATCATGAACCAGAGATATTAACGCGAAAGTTTTATAGTGGCTATCGCTCTGATCAATACTACTATCTATATCCATAGCTTTGGACAGATTAAATCATTAAGTTCCCTCTCAAATGAAGGAAAACTGGCGGCTTCGGCTTCGGCAATATTCAGCTTGTTCGCAAATGCGGCCTCATAACGCCGTCGCCGCCAGGCTTCCGCCAGATTTGCCGAAACAGAACGAGACGACCGCCTTATCTGGTCTGTCAATGAGTACACTTCTTCTTTTGGAAAATTCTTGCTCAGTTCAAATATCTCCATTGCCGCGTCAAACGCCAGTGTATACGCCTCTAAATCCTTATGCGTCTTAATCCGCGCCATCGTCCCTCTCCCTGTCCCCTTGTCTCCCTGTCACCCCCTCTCCTTGTCATCTGTTCCGTCCGTACTGCTCGTGGCTGGAAACCCAATCTGAAGAAGAAATGGCCGCGCCCAGCGATAATTCACCCGCCAGCACTACCCCGGCGATGATTTCGGCCAGTTTTTTGACCTTATCCTTACCGTAACAATCCAAAATTTCCAGCGATTCGCGTTGCGTGGGCAAGCCAACGCCGCCGCCGTAAGTAGCCACAATCAGCGAAGGAATGGTGATCGAAATATACAAATCGCCTTCCGGGGTGAGTTCATTGTACAAAAGCCCCGCCGATGATTCTGATACGTTGGCTACGTCCTGCCCGGTGGCAATGAACATAGCCGTAATACCGTTGGCAGAGTGCGCGCCGTTATTGTTTGCGCCTGACAAAATGGAGCCAATATTGGCCACTTTCAAGTGGTAGGCCAGACTTTCCGGCTCAACGCGCATATGCTGCTCCAGAATCTCTCGCTTAACGACGGTTTCGGCGGTAACGCGCTTGCCCCGCGTTTTCATAATATTAATCTGCGAGGCTTTCTTGTCGGTGGCAAAGTTTGATTCCAGATAAAAGTGTTTCACGCCGGAATATTGATCCAAAATCCAACTACACGCGGCAAAGGTGGCGCGTCCTACCATATTTTGTCCGGCGGCATCGCCCGTTGAGTAGTTGAAGCGTAAATAGGCAAATTTATTGGACTGGTAAGTGTCAATGTATTGCAATTTAGCCACGCTCGAGGTAGCTTCTGCCTCAGCCCTTATTTTATCCAGATTTTGATTCACCCACTCAACAAATTCACGGGTGTCGCGGGCGTTTTCAAAGACAAAGACGGGCGCGCGCTGCATCGAATCGCCGATGACGGTGCAGGTTACGCCGCCGCACATATTCAACAGCTTGATACCTCGATTATAAGAAGCCACCAGCGTTCCCTCTGTCGTTGCCATTGGAATCAGGAATTCGCCCTGAGCGTATTCGCCATTCACTTTCAGGGGACCGGCCAAACCGATGGGAATTTGGGCCACGCCGATGAAATTTTCGATATTCCCCTGAGCGACATGGGGATTGAAGGAATAGTTGGAGATGTGTTCCGCCTCGACGCCGGTATATTCCCGAACAAATTCCTGGCGTTTCCGGATGATTTCCGCGCTGTAGTCGTCAACGCGGTCTCTGGGAATATGGATTCTATCCGCCCGCTTTTTAGAGATGGAATCATCTACCGTAAATTTCAACTTGCCAAAGGGCGCGCTGCGGAAACCGATTTCGATCTTGTGTTTGCCCAGAGGCAGCGCGTCAATACCGGCCTTGATGGTCAGAATTTCACGCAATGGAAACGCTATCGGCTTGTCAGAAGAAATGTCATCCGGCTTCATCACGCGGCCATCGTTGAGAATAATGGTGAGCGCGCTCATTGGCACGTCTTTGCCATCAATTTTGATAAAGTCCAATCGGGTGAATTTTGCATCGTTCAGCCGGTTTTTGATAGCAAACTGAACGCCATCGGCCATATTTTCCAGACTGTTAAACGTATAGAGCTGCCGCAAGAGCATACTGGGGATGGGAATTAAAGACATAATTCATCTCTCCTGATTTTTGATTTTCACTTTTTGGCTATAAGCAATCTCACTACCGTATACACTTGGGATTTGTCAGCGATTTCAGCCCCCAAGACCGCCGACTGCCGACTGTTGACCGCCGAAAGTCCGATTTTGCGGCGGTCTGCGGTCTGCGGTCTGCGGTCACGTGTCAAACAGAAGGGCTTCGACCACAATAGCTGTCAAATCCAGAGGGTATATGTTAGTGAGATAAGCAATAATAACATACTTATCGCTATTTTGTCATATCTCGGTTTTCCTGCTTGACCTTCTTTCTGAGGACAAGTATAAATGGAATAAATATTGACCGTATTTTAGACGTACAATATAATTTCACAAGCCCGATAATTATCAGGAGTTACGTTATGGATGAGGCTCTGGTCAAAGAAATGACCAAAATCATTGTGATCCACAGCGAGGTGTAATATGCCAAAAGAACTGATAGCAGTGCAATTACCACAAGTAGCCTACCAAAAACTCAAGCGGGCAGCGGATTTAACGTACCGTTCTGTGGATGAAATGCTACTCAACACAATCAATGCAGCGTTAGTAGCGCCTTCTGATTTACCGCCTGATTTGGCCAATGAATTGGCTGCGCTCCATTTTTTTAGCGACGAGGCTCTATGGGCCGCCGCGCAACCTACCCTATCACCGGCAGCGCAATACCGCCTCCAACAGCTCAATCACCACGCTGGCGAGCAACCGCTAACAGAAGCGGAAAGCAAAGAACAAAAAACACTACTTGAATCTTACCACCATTCCGTGCTTCGTCGCGCCCAAGCCTTGGCTATCCTGACTCAACGAGGACACACTATTCCACGCACATCCCCCAATCAAGGTTTATTCGATGACGAAATTCCACATCCCTAA
>DUEH01000180.1 GCA_011192195.1 Chloroflexota bacterium
AATTCGCGTAATTTTCGCGTAATTTGTGCAATTCGATGCCGGTTTCTTTTGCCGTTATGGGTGACTTTTGCGAAACTGCCAAAATACCTACCTGCACCCTAATTGAGGAAAAATGGACGGCTAAAACAAAGCATTATTCCCGAAATAGCGCCTAAAAGTGTAGTGGTTCACAGTAAGTTGCAGTCGGAAAAAGCCCTCCCTCTGGGGGGTTAGGGGGGCCGAGTTGAACTGCAACTAATTCTGAACCATTACAAAATCAGCTTGATGCGTATGGGGCTAAACTTTCCCACCTGGCTTATCCCGAACTCAGAGGGTTCCCCCGCCTCTATACTTTGATTGATCTCCCACGCTCCTTGTCACCTTGCCCCCCCCATGCTACAATCCAGCCGAGGTTGACAGCTTATGAGTGAACGAACAAATGAAACGTGGCTGAGCAGCTTAAGAAGCAAGGGCGCAGCGCGAGAGTTGGCATTGCAGGATTTGCGCGCCTTTATCTTTCGCGGGGTGATGGGCTATCTGCATAGTCGCAGCGATTTGAGCCGCCTGGATATTAAAGACCTGGAACAGTTAGCGGAAGACGCCGTTCAAGACGCCCTGATCAAAATACAAAACAAATTAGACACCTTTCAGGGTAAAAGCAAATTCACCACTTGGGCCACCAAAATAGCTATCAACCATCTGATCAGCGAACTGAGACGCCATCATTGGCGAGATGTTTCTTTGCAAGAAATGATCGAAGGCGGAACCACATTAGAAGATGTTATAGCAGCCGGACCGGGACACCCCGGTAATCCCTCCGTAAGCGCAGAACGTGAAATGGTTTGGCAGGCAATTGTACACGTCCTGGAAAATGAACTGACCGATCGTCAACGTCAGGCTTTAGTGATAACCCAATTAAAGGACGTACCGCTGACTGAAGCCGCCGCCATCCTGAACACCAACACCAACAATCTGTACAAACTCCTTCATGATGCCCGCCTGAAACTCAAGAAAAAAATGACGGCTCAAGGGTTGGAGCCAAGTTACATTCTGGAACTTTTTGCGCAATAACTCCCCTGACTTTCCGCTTCTCTTTTTTGTACAGGTAAGACCAATTGCCCTGCTTACGTCTAATTGGCAGTAGGCAGTAAGATTTGAGTGTGTCTCAAATGAACAAAAAAGCGCCGCAGGCCGGGGGCTTTGGGGGCGTCCCCCATTTTCACCTCCTACCTCAAGTCAAATGAAACACCCTCGTAAGATTTAGGAAAACTATGACTGACTATTTCTGGCGAAACTTAATAGAAACTTCGCTGCACGCAGAAGAAGGTGATATTAGTTGTGGCGAATGTAAAAGCACGCTTGACCAGTATGTTGATTTGCTGGATTCCGGTCAAGACCCAATTCTGATTCTGCCAAAGTTGGCGCAGCATCTGGAAACTTGCCACTGCTGTTTCACCGAAATGGAAGCCCTGCTGACAGCTATTCACGCCGCCGCGCCGTCAGAAGAGTGAAGAAGTACTCATAGCCCAAACAAAAAGAAGGAGCCTCTTGAAATCAAGAGGCTCCTTTTTTAGTGCTGTGGCGATAAGCCACTGACTGTTCAGCTTTGTTGTGGCCGCTTTCCACCGATTCACCTGAACGTCCATACTATTATAAAGCCAAAGCAATAAAATTACAAGCCCCAATTTGTCAGCTTAAACGTTTAAGGCTATAATCCTGCAAATAACTTAAACGTTTAAGTTATTTGTAATCATTTTTGCAACGACAGGTGAGAATGGGACAGGGCGGCGTAACCATAAAAGATATTGCAAAAGTGGTGGGAAAATCACCGGCGGCAGTATCTAAAGCGCTGCGGGGGCATCAGGACATTGCCCCGGAAACCCGGCGGATGATTCAGCAAATGGCTCAAGAAATGGGCTACAAAGCAAACGTTGCCGCCCGCCGATTGCAAAAGCAGCGCACCGAAACCCTGGGACTGGTACTCCCCGTGCTATCAGCCCGGCAAGCAGACCCACTGCTCACCGAACTGCTTTCCGGCATTGCCGATTGCGCCACTACCCACGGCTTTGACCTGCTGGTCTCTACTTGCGCCCCCGGCCCACAAGAAGAAAATATCTACCGGCGTTTGGCAGATCAGGGGCGCGTAGATGGCTTCATCATCGTTCAACCTCGTCGAGATGATTGGCGAATTGATTTTCTGGATCAACAAAAAACGCCCTACACGACAATTGGGAACACTAACTCAGCTTCAACCCTGTCGAGCGTATGGGTGGATATAAACAGCGGCGTCAAACAAATTATCGCCCATCTAATTCAGCAAGGGCGACAAAACATCGCCCTCATTTTACCCCCACCAGGTTTGTTGCTGGCTGAAGCCTACTTGCAGGCTTTCAAGGCTGCCATCGCCCTTCATCCAAAAATCGCCGGGCAGTTATCCATTGAAACCCGCGATCTTTCTCAAAAAGAAGGCCAACGCGCAACATTGGCGCTGTTGGACGGGGCTGATATGCCAGATGCCATTATCGCCGGACATGATCTGGTTGCTCTGGGCGCAATGGCTGCCGCGCAGGGTCAGGGTTTTGAAATTGGCAGCGACATCGCTATGGTAGGCTTCGGCGACATCCTGCTGGCCGAATACAGCCAACCGCCGCTGACCACTTTGCATCAACCCACTTACAATATGGGACAGCAAGCCTGCCAAATGCTTTTGAAGATCATCGCCGGGCAAACGCTGCCCCCTCCCTCAATAGTAATTGAACCCTGGCTGGTCATTCGACAGTCAAGCGGGTTGGATTTATGGGTATAAACGCAGTTTTCCAAAAGTAACACACAAGACGACGAAGGACGATAGACGAAGGACGAAAATGCTACCGTCACAAGTAATTCGCCCTCCGTCATTCGTCTAAGCGTTATGTGCGACTTTTGGGAAACTGCGTATAAACAAATCAATTTTTCACACACAATATTAAGGAGAAAAAAATGGCTGGAGTAATTTTTGACAATATGACCAAAAAGTATGGCGACGTAACCGCCGTCAGCGAATTGAGTCTGGATATTGTGGACAAAGAGTTTCTGGTACTGGTTGGCCCTTCAGGCTGCGGAAAATCAACCGCCCTGCGCTGTCTGGCCGGGCTTGAAGAAATTTCCGGCGGTCAAATAAAAATTGGCGACCGCGTGGTAAACGACGTGCCGCCCAAAGACCGCGACATTGCGATGGTTTTCCAAAGCTACGCGCTTTATCCGCACATGTCTGTCTACGATAATATGGCCTTTGGGTTGAAACTGCGTAAAACCCCCAAAAGCGAAATTGATCGCCGCGTGCAAGAATCGGCCGACATTTTGGGCATTCAACAACTTCTTGATCGCAAACCCAAACAGTTATCCGGCGGCCAGCGACAGCGCGTTGCTCTGGGGCGAGCCATTGTGCGCGAACCCTCTGTCTTCTTGCTGGATGAGCCGCTCTCTAACCTTGACGCCAAACTGCGCGTGCAAACCCGCGCCGAAATCTCGAAACTCCACAAACGCCTGGGAACCACCTTCATCTACGTCACCCACGACCAGGTAGAGGCAATGACCATGGCCGACCGCATTGCCGTAATGAAAGACGGCGTGTTGCAGCAAGTCGCTTCGCCGCAAAACCTCTACGACCATCCGACAAATATCTTTGTAGCCGGATTCATTGGCAGCCCCTCGATGAACTTCTTCAACGGAAGCGTCACCGGCGACAAGCAAGAACTGTACCTTGACACCGGCGCCTTCCGTCTTAGAGTAGAAAAAGAACAGGCCGAAAAACTGGCCGGCTACATCGGCAAAGAAGTACTGCTGGGCGTCCGACCGGAAGATATTCACCATCCCAACTTTCACCCCTCCGACATCCACGGCGCAAAGATCATCGCCCGCGTTGAATTGACCGAAATGATGGGCAGCGAAACCTACACCTACCTCATCGTCGGCGAAGACCAAAACTGCATTGCCCGTGTGGACCCGCGCGCCCGCTTCCGCATTGGCGAAGATGTTGAAATGATCTTCAACCTTGATAATATGCACGTCTTTGACCAACAAACAGAACTGGCAATTTTTTAGCAGTAGACAGTAGAGTGATATGTCATTGCTTCGTCCACTTCGGTTCCCCGCAATGACATATCACTTTTTTTATCCGGGTGCCTTTCAGTTTTCAGGCAAGTTTTCACCACAAAGGCGCAGAGGCGCAGAGAAAAACATAAAAAATCTCTGTGGCTCCGCGCCTCTGTGGTAAATTTTCAAATCCGGCCTAAAAGTTAAAATACACCCTTTTTATCCGGTATTCTTGTTCCCGGTCTGTTTTCAGAGTATAATTTACGTGAGAATTGCATTTACTCAACCAGACAGAGGTAAAAAACTATGGCGATACTCACACTTGGCAATATTCTGGACGATCTACAAACAGCCGAGGCGGGATTGCACAAATTTGAACGCCGTTACTGGATGAGTTCCGGGCATTTTTATGAACTCTATTCTCACGGCCTTTTGGACAACGGAGACCACCTTGAAGATTTTGCCGAATGGTCGGGTCATTACAAGCTAGAACGCAAGCGAAAAGCGGCTCTGGAAAAGTTATCGCGCCAACGTCTGGAGCAATTACAACGACAGTCCGGCGGTATCATTCAATTAGCGCCACAGGAACCGGTACTGGAGTTGGCGTAATGGCTTTCCCCCCTCGCGCAGTGTACGAGCAGTTTATCTACGCGCTCTCTGATACGCATCCTGAAATTCAATCCTCCACATTGCGCCTTTATGCCAACAGTTCAACAACCTGCATTGTTCGCGGTAGTATCTGGTTCAAAAGCGGCTTGGAACTTCGCGTTTTTGAATACCTTGACTTCCCGGACGGCGAACTTCTTGACTACAGTTACGTAATTTTCAAAGCGGAAGAAAAAATCCGCTGGTACGATTCACAACCTCACCCTGAAATTCCGGCGCTGACTGATACTTTTCCCCACCACCTGCACGAACCCCCTGACATCAAACACAATCGTAAACCCGCCCCCGGTATCACCTTTCAATCTCCCAACGCGCCTGCTCTGATTGCCGACTGCATAGCTCTTGGCAACAAGATTTAAAGAAAACGATTGATGACTAAACGCACTCAAGCCATCCCTCCTCAAAAAATTCTCGCTTTTTTTTGAAACCTGAAACCAAAAACCGGAGAACCTATGAGCATACTTAAACATATTCAAGAAATGACTATTGACAACGGCTCAAAAATTGTCTTATTACTGCTGGATGGGTTGGGCGGCCTGCCAATGGAAGCGGGCGGCCTGACCGCTCTGGAAGCGGCCAGCACCCCCAATATGGACGCCCTCACCGCCAAAGCCTCGCTGGGACTGAGTACAGTCGTCTCGCCCGGCTTCAGCCCCGGCAGCGGTCCCGGCCATCTGGCCCTCTTTGGCTATGATCCGCTGGAACACGAGATTGGGCGGGGCGTGCTGGAA